>JAJZVJ010000017.1 GCA_021845705.1 bacterium | reverse complement strand
TTTTATCTGGATAAGCTCACCTCCGGAGCCGGGTACTTTTTCTACCGGCACACAGCCGCCCAGCCCGACCAATATCAACGCTGATAAAAATATGTCTTTCATGAAAATTATTTCTCCTGCTGTATTGGATTTACGTAAACCTCGGCGTAATTCGCCTGGAATTCGGCTTCGGTAAGCGTGACGTTCTTAAATCCCCAGGGATTTCCCAGGGTCACGGTCTTGGTTGCCGGGTCCACGGACTGAATATAGTAGGCATGGCCGCCGACGACGCCCAAATTCGAAGGTTTTGTCAGGCTGCCCGCCGTTACGGCGTATCCCTTTTTCTCCCATTCCGCGATCTTGTCCAGGGTGGTGGAACTTGCGGCGCTCGTGGTGCTGGGCTTGCCGGTTATTTCCGCCATCGCGGCGCTCGGCCAGCCGCCCTCGGCGATAGCGCCATAGGAACCCTGGAACTTGGCGTACGCTTTTTCATAGACCATGCCCCACATGTTGTCTTTCTTCCCGGTATCGGAATAGCCTTTGGAATTATTGTACTCGGGGTTGCCGTTCTTTACCGGGAACTGGTTATCCACGGTGACCGTTTCTTTGGTGTAGTCCGGGCCCCAGAATTTCCACCACGGTTTCTCGCGGTAGAAATCCACGGAATAGGTCCCGTCCTTGTTCTCGTGGATGCTGTTCTTGATATAGTCAGGGTCCTTTTTAGCTACGGAAGCCGCCGACGACAGGAAATAGCAGTCTCCGAGCTGTCCCTGGTTGATGGCCATGGTGTAGATATCGCCGGACTTCTTGGAACTGTACAGGTTGCCTTCTATCTTCTCGTAGGTGACCCCGGCTTTGGCGGCGGCCTTGTTCAAGTTGGGATTAACGGGTGGTTTCCCGTCAAGCGCGGGCGGCGGCTGGCCTTTCTGCATTAACTCCTGTTTTTGCTCTTCCGGAGATTTCCCGGCCGTTTTCATGGCCCCTGAGCGCAGCGAAAGGGCGCCGCCGGAAAGGTTCCCGGTCCGGTCCTTGGCGGCCCCGCCGTCGAAAAATTTGCCGAGCGCGGCGGAATCGCCCCGCTTCGAACTGTCGGCTACATTGGAAAGCCGGCTGCCGGCCCCCTCGGTGTTGAATTTATCGAATTGCTGCTGCTGCTTGGCGGAATTTTCCGCGATCTTGGGTTTGAGCGCCTGGAACTTGTAGGCTTCCTTATACTGCTCCAACCGCGACACGTTGTTCTCTTCAAGCCAGTTAATGTCGTTTTCGGTCAAAGCGCCGTTCTCGCGGCGCGCGTTGATCCCTTTAAGGATCCTGATCTTTTCGGACAGGAGTTTCCCCTCCTGTTTAAAGCAGGCTTTGGCGTCCGCCTCCGCTTCCTGGTCTATTTCCAGCAGGCGGTCGCCGTCAAGCGGGCTGGCGGAAAGCAGCTTGACGGAGTTTCCGGCTTCCTTGCAGGCCCGCTTCGCTTCGGCGAGCATGGTTTTTTGTTCGTCGGCGGGCAAGGCATCCCAGGAGGCCTCGTCGACTTCCTGTCTTTGTTCCAGGTAGTCCCAATACGGGGCGTCGGTCGCGCGCCATTGAGTGCCGGCGGCGTCCTGCGCCGACAGCCCGGCGTTCTGGGCGGAATAAAGGAAAGACAGCAGGGCGACCAGGTAGAAGGCTCTTTTCGTCATTTTTTAACCTCTTTCGTTCGGCAAACTGCCAGCGTGTATAGTGTAAGGGAAAAATATTGTTAAGTCAAGGAGCGTATCCAGCAGGAATGAATGGGGAAAAGACGGCAGATCCCCGTTTCACTGAAATGTATCCCCTGCCCCGCTGACAACGGTCCGGGCTTTGTGCGGCAAGGGTCTCTTTTGTATTATAAGTATAAAGACGGCGAAAAAGCTTCTTTTAAGAACGCGACGCCGGGATCATTTAGCGGGATATTCTGATAGCGCTGGTAAAAGACCAGGAGGAGACATCATGAAGGAATTGAACTGGCGGCTGCTGCTGCTTGGCGGCCTGTTGTGCGCCGTGGCCGCGGCCGCGACCCCGTACGTTACGCTGAAGCTGGGGCAGAGCGTGGACCTGACCATAGGCGGCATGTTCCTCGCGGCCTTTGTCCTTGGCAAGCGGATGGAGGGCCAGGAACTCGCCATAGAGCTGAACATCATCCAGACCATGATAGGCCTGGTGTCCAGCATCGCCTTCATGGTCGTCATACTCGCGGCCTTCTACTACATCCAGAACGGCACTATCGGCCCCGTCCGCGACATCGGTTTCAACCTGACCACCTGGCAGATGTTTCTGTGGCTGCTCGTCTCCGCCAACCTCGGCGTGTTCATGGGAATATTGCCGCGGAGCTCCATCCTGAAGGACCACTCCCTCCCCTGGCCGGCCAGCAAGGCCACCCTGAGCGTGGCTCTTACGCTGACCGACCCGAAGGCGACGGCAACCACCAAGACCAAGCGCGACGTGCTTATGGTCAGCACCGGCGTGGCCGGCTTCCTGACCTTCCTGCGCGACGGGCTCGGTGTCCTGAGCCCGATAGTCGGCAACCCGGCCCTGAATATAGCGCTGGGGCCCGAGTTCGCGGCCTTCGGCATAGGCATGCTGGTCCCGCTCTCCGTAGGCCTCTCCGGCCTGCTCGGCACGTGGCTCGTGAGCGCCTTTGGTGAGACGGTGGCTAAGTACTCCGCCCTCTCCGGCGTGACCGGGGAGACCTTCGACAGCTGCCTGAAAACCCTCAACTCGGTGGGCGGTTTGGACGGCGCGCCCAAGGCGGCTGCGATGGACTTTCTGAACGCCAGTTGCGGCAAGGCCGCGGAGCTCGCGGGCTCCTCCTCCCACTTCAAGTACGTGGTGCAGTGGATGATGTGGCCGGCCACGGCCCTGATGATAGCCGCCGCGCTGACCAGCATCATCATCCCGATAGTCCTGCATTTCCTGCACAAGGACAAGGTGAAGTTCGAGAAGCACGAGTTCAAATCCCTGGCCGACGAGGAGATCCCGCTCTGGTGGACGCTTACCGGCATCTCCATAACCGTGTCGCTGCTGGTCTGGATGACCAGCACCTGGTTCGACATGCCGTGGAAAGAAGTGCTGCTGGCGGTAGCCCTGCAGCCCATATTGATCATCGCCGGGCTGCGCGTGCTGGGTATTACCGGGTCGGGCCCTGTCTCGCTGATGGCCAACGCCACGCAGTTCCTGTTCGGCATTATCTGGCCCGCCCAGATCAGGTCCAACCTTACCGCCGCGTACGTCAGCGCCAACCCGCAGGCCACGTCGGAGAACGTGGTGCCGTCGTTCTGGGTGGCCCAGCGCCTGGGCGGCAAGTTCAAGACCCTGATCCTGGCCCAGTTGATAGTTATCCCGATCGGCGCTATACTTACGCCGTTCATGTTCAACATGCTGGAGAGAACCTACGGCATAGGCCTCGGCCCGGGCCAGCTCGCCGCGCCGACGGGGCTTAAGATAGCCACGCTCGCCACCGTGATGGAGAAAGGCCTGTCCTTCCTCCCGCACGGCGCGCTGCGGGCGTCCGTCATCGCCGTGTTCATCGGCGTCTTCTTCGAACTGCTGCTGGCGTTCAAGAAGACCAGCGCGGAGGGCCACGAGACGAGCCGCTTCTGGATGGTGCCTATTCCAGCGGCGCTGGGCTTCGCGCTTATCCTGCCGGCTTCGCTGAACATCGGCATGGCCATCGGGAGCGTTATCTCGGCCGTCTGGAACCGGTTCTCCCCGGGCGAAAACGGGTCGTTCGGGCACTACGCCACGCCCCTGGCTTCGGGCCTGGTGGCCGGCGAGGCGATAGTGGGATCCATCCTTATGCCTGCGCTGACCGCGCTGATGCAGATGTTCAATGGATAGGCGGCATAAATAAGCCGTTCGAAGCCGCCGGGCAAGCCCGGCGGTTTCGTTTTGCGGGCGGGAAAAGACGCCGGGAATCCTTTGCGCAATCAATTTATGTGATTCGGAACGCTGTCTTCGGTTTAACCTGAAAATTACAATCGCAATTTTCCGCCCGCATAGCGCCGGCCCTCCGCGCTCCTAGCGTAATTCTGTATACTGCCCCATAATTTCCCGGGGTTGACAGGCGGTTATGGTTTTGTAAAATAAGGGCCGGGGGTGGGATATGGAAAAGATCAGGGAGCTGCGCGTATTTGTAGAGACAGAAGAATTGTCCGACCGCGTCTGGAAATACGTGGCCGGCTGGGATGATTTCGCCAGGAACACGCTGGGCACGGAACTCGTGAACAGCCTGGATTCCATCAATACCTGCATTGTGGAGAGTTACAGCCACAAGAGCCACCAGGGCCGCATGCATTACCTGTACACAGCGCGCGGGGCGCTGTTCAAGTCGTTCATCCTGCTTGAAAAGGCGGGGCGCAGAGACCTTGGGGCGGTGAAGGACTTCAAGGAAAGCCTTGGGAAACTTATGCCCCAGATAAACGAATATATACAGGCCCAGGAGCATTCCGGCTGAAAAACGCGGGTCCTTTTTACCAACCTGCATCCGCGTATCTCATAGAAGCCGCCGCAAGGAAAAGGCAGCAGCCTTTGTTGATAATGGGGGCGGGTACTGGTTTTCTACCTAACCTTGACGGCCCAGGCGTCCAGCAGGCGGCGCGAAAGGCTTCCCTTCGGGGGGAGCTGCAGCGCGGTTCCCGGGGCGGTAGTCCACTCGCCGGCGGCTTTGAATTTCTCCCTGGTTATCCATTCCGCGCGGTCTATCTCCGTCCCGTCAGGCTGTATCTCGCCGGCTTCCCATTCCGCCGTGAACCCGGTCATGAGCGAACACGGGAAAGGCCACGCCTGGCTGCCGCTGAAGACGGGATTTGCGGCGCGCAGGCCTGTTTCTTCCAGCACCTCGCGCCTGACGCAATCCTCAAGCGCTTCGCCCGGGTGCAGGAACCCGGCCACCAGGCTCATGCGCCCGGCCGGCCACGCGGTGTTATGCGCAAGCAGCAGTTCCGCGCCGCCGCGCCTGGTGACTGCCGCCAGTATGGCCACGGAGAAAGCCGGGTAGGAAAAACGGGTATTGCCTTCGCAGCCGGTCCCGGAGCACCTCCTGGCATGGGGCGTGACGGGGTCGGGCGCCGGTTCCATGGGCGCCCCGCAGCGGCCGCAGAAAGCGTGGGTGTTGCTGAAGAAATCCATGGAGCGCGCCCGCGCGAGCGCCGCGAACTCTTCGGGCGGGAGCGCCGTTAAAAGCGACCGGAGCGTTACCCATTCCCCGTTCCACAGAACGGAATCTCCCTTGAAACGCGGCTGCCGTCCCGCTTTTTCTTCCATAATAAAAGTTTAGCAAAAAGCGCATGCGGGGATACCGGACGCCGGCGGCCCGGGCCCGCCGCGCGGTCGCGGCGGGTTCGTTCCGGCAGCGGGGTATCCGGGATATTTGACGGAAATTTGATGTTTCTTTGGGGAAAATTTAACAGTGCTGTAATAAACTATCAAGGAGGGGAGCCGCTATATTTTTCTG
The DNA here is from genome assembly GCA_021845705.1 of bacterium. Lineage (GTDB taxonomy): Bacteria > Elusimicrobiota > Elusimicrobia > Elusimicrobiales > UBA9959 > UBA9959. The sequence continues at coordinate 8,945 of JAJZVJ010000017.1, read as the reverse complement.
AAGAGGGTGTATGAAAGTTTTTATGTCCGGTATGATCATCTGTCTGCTCGCAGGCCCTGCGCGGGCGGCTGAAGGGCCGCAGGCGGCCAAACTGGTCAGCTTCACCAAGGACGTGCTTTTCCGGCGCACCGGTTCGTCCGACTGGGGAAAGGTCAGGCCTCTGATGGACCTGTTCATGCGCGACACTATATACACCATGGCCGCCTCCCGCGCGGTGGTCAGGTTCCCCGCGGGCGAACTGCTGGCCCTGACGCCCAACACGCTGGTGGTGCTGCGCCCTCCCGGTAAAAAAGGCGCGGACGCGGAAATGCTGGCCGGCGCGCTGCTAAGCCGCCATTCGCGCATTATAACCCGCGGCGCCACTATACAGCCCATGACCGCGGACGCCGAATTCAGCGCCAGGATGAAAGAAGACATGACTACAGTGGTGAGCGTCACCCGGGGCATAGCCGAAGTGGAGGCGCGGGGACGTAAGGTGGAGGTCCGCAAGGGTTACGTTACGGAGGTCAGGCCGGATATGGCGCCTTCCCCGCCTGTGGAAATGGCGGCGCCGCCGGAAGGCGGGAAGAGCGCGGCGGTCCCTGTTCCCCGCCGGGCTCCGCCGCCGGCGGATTCCGCGCCGGCCGCTGACGACAGGCAATTCGTCTCCATGCCGGCCAACGCGCTGGCCGCGGTGGACGCGATCTGGGGCTATCACTTGCAGGTGGCGAAAGACCGGAACTTCTCCGTTATGGTGCTGGACCAGACCTACAGCACTTCTGAAAAACCGGACCTGAACAAGCTGCTGCCGCCCGGAGAATACTTCATGCGCGCGGCTAAGATAGACCTGCTGGGATACAAGGGAAAGTTCAGCGCTCCCCGCCTGATAAAGATAAAGGATGACCGGGGCGCGTCCGGCTGAATTAGCGGTCCTAAAGGAACCTGCTAAACCGCCCGGGAAGCCCGGCGGTTCAATTTTGGGCTCGGTGGCACCTTATCCCTTGGTTGTGCGGGCAAAAAGTATATAATCGTTAGTAGAACCTGGAGCTCCGCGGCGGCATTAAAAGTTAAAATATAGGCGGCCCGGTTTTTTTGGCGGATCGGCAGAGGCTGGAACTTTCAAGTGAGATCGGAGAGAATTATATGAGCAATTGTCCCAAATGTTCTTCTGAGGCGCTGGTAGAGACCCCTGCCCTGGGAAATATCCCGCTCGACGTATGCCCGGGCTGCTCCGGGATCTGGTTCGACAAGGGGGAGCTTGAAGCCCTGCTTAAGCAGTCGCAGGGGTGGGACTCGGCGGACTTTTCCCTTATTAACTCCATGCCGGAGGGTCTCATCTGCCCGCGCTGCAAGAACAAGATGTCGCGGGGGGGGCTGGTGAATCCGCTCCTGGTGGTGGATAAATGCGAGGCCTGCGGCGGCCTCTGGCTGGATCCGCACGAACTGGAGCTGGTAAAGAAACTGCTGGGCCTTTCCGGCGGACCTTCCGAAGTGAAGGTGGACAGGCCCGCCCCGGTTCCCGAGGCGCCGCCTGTGCGGGACGTTAAGACCGTACTGATCAAGGTGGTTTCCGGGGTATGCGCCATACTGGGGCTTATCGGCGTAAGTGCGGAACTCTACCTTTACTTCAGCCCGGCGGCTTCGGTGGCGCACGCGCCGTCCGTAGGTTTGTCGGTAGCCAGCGTAATGTTTTTTATCGGCGGTGTTTTCGCTTTGAATTGGGAGGACTAGGGCGCGCTGACGGCCAGGTACCGGCCGCTGCAAGTCAGAAACCGCCGGGGAAGCCCGGCGGTTCTATCCGGGGCGGGCGTGGTTTTATGGCGATTCTTCCACGGGGGGCCGGGTCGCTTGCAATAAATCATGTGGTCATACGCGTCCCCTTTTATTATTATATCCGCAGGCCGGTAGTTTAAGGCGATCTGTCTGTAAGCGGAAAGCGGGGACCTATGAAAAACAAAATCGTATTGGCCGCCGGGCTGGCCGCGGCGCTTTTTGCGCCCGCCGCCGCCGGGGCGCAGGAAGATAAGGGCAAACTGACGCGTGAGCAGGCGGAGGGTTTCGCTAAAGAGATCGCCGGCTTTACCGTTAAGAAGGTGGCGCTGCCCGCCGTAAATACCGCGGTTAACACCGTGGCGGCCGGCTACTGGGCGCTTTGGGACCTGGTAAACGACCTGTCCGCGCAGCGTAAAAACGGCGGTAAGGCCGACCCCGACCCGGGGCTTGTGGATACCGCCATACGCCTGAGAATGCGGTCCGATTCCGGAAGCCTCTGCTCTAAATTCGGCGGCAGCTGCAAGGATTATCCCGGCGACGCGGAGTTCGCCAAAGCCGTGAAACTTGCCTCCGGGGATATAAAGGCCTATGCCGCCGGGTTTAAGACCGCGCAGAATTTCGCCAAAAAACGGCATCGTGACCGGATAGATAAATTCCTTGAAAGCGCCAGGGCCCGCGTTGTATTCTCTCTGCCTATGACCAGGAACCCCGGAGTTCAGGTTCCGCCCCCGTCACCGGGCGAAGCCAAATACATCCAATTGTCCCTTGAAAAAAAACAGGGCGATAAATTTTCCTTTCCGCCCTGGCCGTAAAAAAGCGCCCCCGGTCCTGATCCCTCCCCCGCCTCCACCACCGCCTGGAAGCGTGCGGAGGCTGAAAAAATAGAGACCGCCTTCCGGAAAAGATAAAGGTGATGCCGGAATACGGCTTGCCGCTTCCGAAGAATTGTCCCGGGCGGTTTTTACTGCATCTTTTCGGCGTTCTGTGCATCTAATAAGCGAACGATGGATTTTCAGGAGGTGCATGGATGGCTTTTATGAAAATTATTTCAGCGACGGTGGCCGGGGGGGTGCTGGGGTATCTCTGGCACAGGCTGGTGGGCTGCTCTTCCGGCGCCTGCCCTATAGTGAGGAACCGGTATTTAAGCATAGTGTGGGGCGCCCTCCTGGGTTTTTTATTCACTATCAACAGGTAGCAGGAAAAGCCGCCAGTCTCCTCCAGTTCTTGGCGCGCAAGATAATTTCCCTCCCCGCAAAAGTCCCGGTGCTGGCGGTTGGCGGGGGCGTCTGCTATACTTTAAAGGATCGAAAAGCGCCTTAATCGCCGGGGCTGCCGGTGAGGGGCGGGGGCGTGGATAAAGAAATATAATATGTGGAAGAAGATAACCGGCTCCAAGCTTTTCCGCGCAGGCGCTGTCCTGCTTGCCGTCGGGTGTTCGCCGCTGCTTTTGTATGTGCTCTTCGAATTCATTGCCGGGAAGAAGGGCGGGAACCCGATAGGCCTGGGCCTGCTGTTGTTCGTGACTTTCTGGCCCGGCGTTATCCTTATGCTTATAGGCGCGGTCTTAAGCCTTTCAGGCAGGGAGAAAGCGCAATAGCCCGGTTAAACCGGTTCCTTCGCTTAAAATTGCCGCGTGTTCTTTTGCATGATCGTCCGGCACGCCGCGCCGCGCAAATAGAGAGAGGCAAACCGTATCCGGCCGGGCGCGCCGTCCGTAAGTTTCAGGAACAGGGGTAAGGTCCCCGGCGAATATCCGGCGGGTACCAGGGGTGCAAACCATGAAAGTGCTTATTGTGGACGACAATGCGGAGATCAGGAGCCTGATAAGGGTTATCCTGGAAAACAAAGGGCATACGGTGGCGGGCGAGGCGGAGGACGGGCCCGGAGCGCTGAAGGCCTTTACCGCGCTGCGCCCGGACGTGGTGCTTCTCGATATCATCATGCCGGGCAAGTCCGGCGTGGAGGTGCTGGAAGAGATCCGCGGGATAGACACGGAGGCGAAAGTTATCATGGTGACGGCCGTGGAGCAGGACATCATAAACAGGCGGTTGCTGCTTTTGGGCGCTTCCGGGATAATCTACAAGCCTTTCGTTCCCGAGGATTTTGAAAAAGCTTTCCTTTTCGCGCCGCCGAAAACACCGGTGAAAGGCGGAGAGAACGATACGCTGACACGCCTGGCCGCCGGCGGCCTGAGTAAATGCATGCTTAAAACCGCCGAGGCTTCCTCCTGGGCCTGGGAATTGTGCGACGTCAGCGTGGTATCCGGAAAAATAGCCGACGCGGTCAAGCTGGCGGATTTCGGCCACGCCGCCGCCGCTATCCAGGTGAATATCAGGAACGGTTCCCGGTTCTCCGCCGCGATGCTGTTCCGTTCCGAGGATATTGGGTTTATTTCCGGGTGTTTCGTGAACGGCCCGCTTTACCAGAGCGAAAGCATCAAGGACCTGGAAGAGGTCCTGCTGCTGGAGATAGGCAGTATAATACTGAACGCGATGGTGAACCCTCTGATCGACGCTTCAAAGATGAACGCTATCTCTTCAGTGCCGATGTTCATCAAGGGCGGGCCGGGCGCCGTAATGGCCGGCCTGGGCGCCTGCCTGGACCCGAAGCTGGATTTCAGGATAATCTACGCCTCTCTCGCCATGCGTCGCGACGGGCGCCTCGCCAGGGCCGGCGTGCTGTGCGTGCTCCCGCAGAAACTCGCCGCCGAACTGGAGGGGACTGGCGGCGCCGCCGCCTGACCGCGGCGAAAAACCAGCTTCGCGCAGCCGGGAAACAGCCGGTTGGCGGCCCGGCCCGGCGTCTGCTATACTAAGAAAGTATCAGGCGCCGTTCAATTAGACGAGGTTTTATGTTCAACAGGACTTTTTTCGCAGCTCTTATCTTTATTTCAGCCCCGCTTTTCCGGGCTCCCGCTTTTTCGGCGGATACTCCGCCGCTGCCGGCCGCCCGCAAACAGGCCAGCGAACGGCGTATAGCCTCTTCCAGGCACACGCTGCTGGTACAGCCGGCCTCTTCACGGGGCCCCATCCTGGAGATGATAAACAAAGCGCAGCGCACCCTGGACCTGGTAATATATGAAATGGACGACACCGAGATCATGGACGCCATGATGAACGCCGCAAAGAGGGGAGTAAAGGTCCGCGCCATCTTCGACGTACGCTCCAAGCATTTTATCCCCAACCCCAACCCGGCCACAATGAAGACGCTGGCGGCGGGGGGAGTGTCGGTAAAAGAGGCTTCGGCCGCGCTTTTCCCAATAACCCACCAGAAAACCCTGGTGGCGGACAACTCCGCCGCCATAGTAATGACCTTCAACCTCTGCCCGGACTATTTCGGGGGCACCCGGGATTTCGGCATAAGGACCACGGACCCGAACGAGGTGTCCGGTATCGCGAGAACTTTCGAGGACGACTGGAACGGGAAAGCTTATAAAAATGTCTCTTCACCTCTGGTCTGGAGCCCGGACAACGCCAGGAAGAAACTGCTGGGCCTTATAAATTCCGCCGCCGCCACCCTGGACATATACAGCCTGGAGGTAAAGGACAAGGAAGTCGTAAGCGCCCTTGGCGCGGCGGTAAAGCGCGGGGTCAAGGTCCGCCTGATCGCGGCCAGGCTGCTGGAAGGCGGCAGGGACGTGAACGCGGAAGGCCTCGCCCGGGTTAGGGAGGCCGGGGTGCTCGCTAAATCCATGCAGACGCTTTTCGTCCACGGCAAAATGATAATGGCCGATTACGGCACGCCGTCGGCCTCCGTGTACGTCGGCTCGCAGAACTTCTCCGCCTCCTCGCTGGACAGGAACCGGGAACTGGGTATCATCTCCGTGAACCGCGAAGTTCTAAAAGGGATCAAAGACGTTTTTGATTCCGACTGGGACGCCAGCTGAGAGCATCCCGGATTATCGCCAAACTGTTCGAGGCGTTTCTTTCTTTATCTCCGGAGGAAAAATGGAACCCGCGGAACTTGAAAATAAAATAAGCTCGCTCGAGGCGCGTCTTTCACGGCTGGAGGCCGCGCTGCTTAAAACCGCCGCCGCGCCGGTCACCCCTCCCGCGCCGCCCGTTCCGCCGCCGGCCCCTACGCTGCAAAATATTTTACGGGCCCATGAGGCCGCGTCCCGCCCGCAGGCCGCCAAGGAGCGGTCGGGCAACTGGCTCGGCATAGTGGCCGCTATCTGCTTCGTATTCGCGGCCGCGTTCATAATAAAACTTTCCATAGATTCCGGCTGGCTTACCCCCGAAAGGCAGATTGGGCTGGCGGTATCGCTCGGCATCGGCCTGATAGCCGCCGGTTTCGCGCTGCTGGAGGCGGACCGGGAATATTCCAGCCTGCTGCCCGGGGCCGGAATTATAGTGCTTTACATAACCGTTTTCGCGGCCCACAGGCTGTATTCGCTTATCTCTTTCGAAAGCGCCATTTCTCTGGTCAGCCTGGTTTCCGGCGCCTGTGTCTGGCTGTATACGCGCATAAGGGAGGACTGGTACCCGGTCACGGCGGCGGTGGGTTCTTACTGCGCCCCCGTTATACTTTCCCTGGGTTCTTCCTCTACTTTCAGCGTCTATTATTTCCTGCTTTGCTCCACGGCGTTCGCGATAATTTCCATCTGGGTCAGATCCCGGACGCTTACGCTGGTCTCGGCGTACCTGGCCATCATGATGACGGCTTTTACCGGTCTTTTCCTGAAGCAGGACGGGCTTATCTCCGGCATGCTGGCCATGAATTTCCTGGTATTCGCCATAGGGACGTACCTCTACACCCGGCAGACCATGAAACCGCTCACCGAAACGGAATCCACTAGCTTCCTGCCGCTGCTCCTGTTCTTTTACGCTATGGAATATTTTTTCATCGACCGCCTGCAGCCGGGCCTGGCGCCCTGGCTTTCGCTGGCTTTCGCCGGTATACTGCTCGGCTTGTACCTGTCGGCAAAAAAAGTGTTCCCCGAGGCGAACCTGGGCAGCCAGTCCATGGTCTACGCGTTCGTGGCGGTAGTGTGCTTCCATTCTTTCTACCTGGAACTGCTGCCTGCCTCGGCGAAACCGTGGCTGTTCGTGGCTATAGCGCTTGTCATCGCGTTCACCCCGGTCACGCTCGCAGGCTCGCAAAAAGACGGCCCGCTGCGTATCCCCGCCCTTGCGGTGCTGGCGGTCATGCTCCTTGAATACATGGGCATGGTTTCGCACCTTCTGTCCGGCTACGACCAGGCCTGGCTGGCGGTTTCCCTGGCCTCGCTCGTAAGCCTGTGGGCGCTCATATATTCGCGCGGCGAAGGGTTCGCCGGGAAGAACGGGCACGGGCCGCTGCTGGGCGCGGCGCACCTGCTGGCCGTCTCCGGCCTGTACAGGCTGACCACGGATACCGGCTCGCTAGCCGTTTCCGCTTCCTGGCTTTTTTACGCCGTCTGCGTGATAGCTTTCGCTTTCGACAGGAAAGACGAGGTAATGGCAAAATCCGCCATGCTGGTGCTGGGCTTCGCGGCCGGCAAGGCCCTGCTTTACGACGCGGCTTCCGCGCCCACCACGGTGCGCATCCTGTGCCTGCTGCTGACCGGGGCGGCGCTTTACGGGTCAGGTTTCCTCATCCGTAAAATTTCCGGCTGGAAAAATGAGGGGAAGGGGCGGGAGGAGCCCATAGGGGCTAAATCCTGAGAGAGCGCGCACAGGCGATGCGGCCTGAATTAAAGCCGCCGTTCCCCGGGCCAAAGACGAAGAGAGAATTGAACGGCGTATATCTTATCCCGGTGGTGATGTGCCTCAACCCCGGCGGCTGCGCCGGCTCGAAGCTTGAAATTGTCTGCTAGTTTTTCCTTATGATCTCCCAAATGATGCTAAGAGCTTTATTACTGTGCTCCGGCGCTTTATGCCCGCTGCTGCTTTACGAGTACGTCCATCATAAATATTATAAGACCAAACAGGTGCCTCTTCCTTTGGGCTTCCTCCTGCTGCTCTGTCTTCTGGCGTTCAGGGTAGGTTCCGCGTACGCGGGGGCTTTTACCGCTTTAATCCTGTTCCCGGCGGGCGACCGCGCCGCCGGCAGGGCCATAGCGCTGATCGGCCTGCTGGCCGGTCTCTGGTCCGCCGCCGTCCTGCTGCAGCTGGCGCAGAACGCCGTGCGCCGCGCGCTGGGAGAGCCGACCCTTCCCATTTCCTTGATAAGGCTCTCCGGGAAAAGCCGGGGGCATCGTATTTAATTGCGGTAAAGCCGGCGTCCCGCCTTTAAATCATCCGGTCCGGCATGGAAGTAAAGCGGATTCAAAGTCGTCAGTGTTTTTCCAGATAATAGGAAAGCAGGGAAACGGCCACGGAGACGGCGATGTAGGAGTACTCCGCCTTCTCCTTCTTCTCGGCGTCCCCGCGGGACCCGGTAATGTCCAGGACCGCGCGGCGTATGAGGAAAGTATAAAGGATGTAATACAGGAACGGGACTACGTTCACCGAAAGGGGGTAGTCCCCTATCTTTTTCCCGAAAAGGGACAGCAGCCAGCCCACCTGGGTATAGATGCCCAGCAGGCCCAGCCCCGCGTTAATGAACATCCATTTGACCTCGTCGAGACCGAAGATGGTTATGTAGAAGATGGTGTAGATCAGGATAGCGAAGCCGCCGTGCAGGTAAAGGAACAGCAGTTCGGGGCGCTTTGCCGCGTAGGCCATGAAAAAGCCGGAAGCGCCGAACATCAGCATGTGCAGCATGAAGAACGGGTAAATAGCGTACCAGGGGATCTCGGCGCCCGCGGCGTAAGGTTTCCGGTTTATGGTAATGCTTCCGTGAAGTTTCATTTTATGGGCCGTCCCGGGGAATACTGACGGAAAGTTTACCATTTCACGCTTAAAAAGACAGCAGGCCCTCTGTTATCCGTCCCGGAGACGCGCGCGGCGGGCAATAAAAAACCGCCGCCCTTTTCAGGACGGCGGTTCTAAAACCGTTAAAGGATTTTAGATCACCACTTGTTGCCGCCGCCGTAGCCGCCGCGATCGCCGCCGCCGCGTCCGCCGCGGTCACCGCCGCGTCCGCCGCCGCCGGTGCGGGCTTCCATCGGGCGGGCTTCGTTAATGGTCAGCTTGCGGCCGCCGAAATCGGAGCCGTTAAGTTTTTCCATCGCCGTCGCGGCTTCCGCGTCGTTCGGCATCTCGATGAAGCCGAAACCGCGGGACTGGCCGGACTCTCTGTCGGTGATCAGCTTGGCGCTGGTTACCTGG
>JAJZVJ010000016.1 GCA_021845705.1 bacterium | reverse complement strand
CCACGCCCAGGCTGCCATACAGCCCTGCGTCCTTCATGTCGTTCAGGTCGGCGAAAAAAGTCATGTCTTTCTTTATGTTCCTGTCGTTCCCAAGGTTAAGCCTGTATTGTCCGCCGGCTTTGACGGTCAGCGGCAGGGGGTCGCCGGAGCTTCTGTAGCTGAGTTTTGTGCCGGCGTTCTGCACTACAAGGCCCAGGTTAAGTTTGGCCGGGATAGCCGCGTAAATAATGCCGGCGTCGGCCGCCACGGCGCTGGCGGATTCCGTGTCCAGCTTGCTGGAGATGTATTTAAGGTTGACGCCCAGGGCCGTTCTGTCCCCCAGCCTGCGGCTGTACCCGGCCGTGACGGCCATGTCGGCGGAGGAATAGGTGTCCGAAAGCTTGTTCCCCAGTTTGTCGTATTTGTCGGTGGGGGGGGTGGAAAGATAGCTTACCGCAGCGCCGTAGACGCCGTCCCCGGCCGGTTTCGCGAAAGCGAGGTTGGAATAACTGGCGTCGAGGATCCAGTTGACCTGCGAAAAATAGAGTTCGGTGCCGGATACCCCGGTCAGCCCGGCCGGGTTGTAGAATATTCCCTGCACGCCAGAAAGCGCCGCGCCCGAGTCCCCCAGGGCGGCCGCTCTGGCGCTTACGCCGACCCTCAGGAATTGTCCGCCGGAAGTGCCTTCGCTGCTTGCGGCCGCGCAGTTCTCCGCGGCCGACAGCAGTGAAAGAACGGTAAGAACGCAGATTTTCAGCATAAGTCCGCTCCTCAGCTTCGCAGAAAAAGGAATTTTATATATCATTTGATTATCGCTATCCGGCCGCTCTTTTTTCCGCCGGCGGGGCTTGTGACCAGGTAAAGGTAGACCCCGGAGGCCGCGCGCGCGCCGTCCTTGGTGCGGGCGTCCCACAGGCACCTGCCGTCGCCGTCGTCGTCCGTCAGGTCCCTCACCAGGCCGCCGGCCAGGTTGAATATCCTGATCCTGGAACCGGCCGGCAGGGATTCGAAGACGACGCCGTCCCCGAAGACGGACTGGCCGAAGTCGCCCGTGCTGCCGGGCTTGTAAGGGTTGGGGTAGGCGAATACGTCGGACAGCGCGCCGGCGGCGGAAACTATGCTGCCCAGAGCGTAGAAAGAGAAGTGCGGTATGTCCGAGTACACCGTCCTGGCGGTTTTATCTATGGCGGAGTACCTCAGAGGGTTCCAGACAAGAGCGCTGGTGTCCAGGTTGAAAAGTTTCAGGGTGCTGACCTGTATCTGCGGCACGGTCCCGTCCAGTATGCCGTCGTCGTTGGCATCGGTATAGGTGATGGTTATCCTGGCCTGCGAAGCCAGGTTGGACGTGAGGGCCGTTCCGAAAACATCGTACAGGTGAAGCTCCACTATGGACCCGCTGAGCAGCGTGGCGGTAACAAGCTTGGCCGTGGCGGCGTCCAGGCTGCCCTTGGTTATCTCCTGCGGGCTGGCGCCGGCGCTGGTGCTTATTTCAATATAGCCGTCCGGGGCGGCTCCCGCGGGTATACTTATGGTTATCTGGCCTATTCCCGGCAGCGGGGCAGTAACGCTCTGCGCCGCTGCCGCGGTGGCGAATACCATCGTATAATTGGCCGGCAGCGGCAGCGTGGTGTCGGTCCCCGCCGTAACGGCGCTGGAAACTGAAACTATCCCGTCGTCATTGTAGCCGAAGACGGCGTAGTAATAGGTGGTGGCGAAACGCAGCCCGGTATCGGTGACCGAGGTGGAGGTGAAAACATCGCTCCAGGCTTTGACCCCCGTCCAGGAATTGCCGTCCAGAGAACGGTCCACCCTGTAGCGGGCGCTGCCGTTGCCGGCCCATTCAAGGGCCATGGTGTGCACTCCGGAACTGGTTACAATAACCGCGGTCGGCGGGTTCGCCAGCGTTGAGACGGAGGCCTCTGAATAATCGCCTTCGCCGAAAGAGGTGGCGGAGCGCACATGGCGCGTATACCTCGCGTTCGCGCTGGAGAGGTTCACTTCGGCCCAGAAAGTGGTAGCCGCGCTCAGGCCGGCGGCCAGCGTCCCTTCCGTGGAGGTGTAAAGGTTGTAGGTCAATACTCCGGGCACGGTGTCGGTCCACGACCAGGTTATTGAAGTGGTGCCGGTAGCCACGCCGTAGAGCGTAGGGGAGATATGCCGCGTGATGGTGCTGCTTACAAAACTGTAATCCCGGCGGTTGCCGCCGGTGGCGGCGGGCAGGCCGACGGTCTGTATGCCTACCAGATTTATGGCCCCGATGCGGTAAGAATAGGTGGTGTTCGGCGCGAGGCCGGCATCCTGGAAGGTGTGGCCCGTAACGCTGGAGATGAAAACCCAGGGGCGTTGGTCTTCAGGCCCGCCCGTGCTGGTGGACCTCTCCACCCGGTATTGCGTAGCCGGAACTATAGGCTCGTTCCAGATAAGCCCCACCGTGCTGGACCGGACGGAGTAGAAAGAAACGTCGTTCGGCGGCGTGGCGAAGGTGGCGGCCGTGTCGTTTATCACGTGGCTGCCGTAGGTGTCGTACCCGGGCGCGGACTGGATTACCGCTATACCCATCGTGTGCGTGCTGTTGGTGAGACGGTAGTCCAGGGCGTATTGCCCGACAGTAAGATCCGTTATTTCCGGGGCGACCGGCTCATTTACGAACATGCCGAGTTCGGCGTGATAGACCGGGGTGCTTACCACATAGCCGCTGACATAATTCATGTTGGTGTAAGTCGCGGTAGACCATTGCAGCTTAATGACGGTATCCGTCACCGGGCTGCAGGTGGTGGGTGTAGGCGGCAGGCGGGTTATCACCTTGTAAACCGTGCTGTAAGCGCCCGGGTTCAGCGCGTTGGCCGGGGTCTGCTCTCCGTCGCCGTTAATAGCGCCGACACGGAAGTCGTACTTGGTGTCGGCGGTGAGCCCCGTTACGGGGGCGGATAAAGCGCTGCCCGCCACGAAGGAAGCCATTGAGACGGTAAAATCGGCCGCGGTGGAATACTCCACCGGGTATTCACTGGCGAGCGTTCCCGCCGGCCAGGCCAGGTTAAGGGATGTTTCCTCTATGTTCAGGAAATCAGTGGGGGTGGGGAGCAGCCCGCAGGTGGAGGGGGCTACGGCATAGGTGTACTTATTGAAAACGCTGCGGTTCACGCTCTCAAGAACGCCGAAGGCCTTTATCCATCTGGCGTGCTGTTTGTTGCCGGTTATGGTGTCGGGACTGGTGTAAGTTTCTATCCAGTAGGTGGTCGCGGGGGACAAAGTCGCTATTACCCCGCCGGCATCGGCGGCGGCGGGCTGGCCGTATTCGGCCGCGCTCGATTTATAGAGCCTGAAGCCGGTTATATCCGTGCCTGCGAACGGAGCGATGTCCCATCTCCATTCTATGGTGTAGGAGGAAACGGCCACGGCGGCCAGCCCCAGGTCCAGCGGGGGAGTGGTCGTAGCCCGCACAACGCTGTATTTTCCCGGGGTCAGCTCGTCGTCACCGTTCAGGGCGCCTATCCTGAGCAGGTAATTCCTGTTGCTCAGAAGCTGCAGAGTCTGCCAGGGTACAAAAATGGCGCGGTTGCGGGCGTAGTAACTCCCGCCGTCGGTGGAATATTCCACGGCGTAGGCGGTGGCGCTGCTGTAATGCCATTCTATATACGCGCTGCTGGCGGTTACTCCGCTCATGTCGAAAGTAGCCGGCGGCAGGGCGTAGGTGTATTTCACAATATGCTGCGAATCGCTGCCTTCGTCCGGGCCGCTGTAGCCGGTCAGCCACCTGGTGTACGCCTTGTTCACCCCCAGCCCGGAATCTATGTAAAAACTGGTGGACGGGGCCAGGGTAAGGACGGTCGGGGTGCTGGAAGAGTAAAGATGATAGCCGTCTATGCCGGAGCCCGTAAAAGGGCCGGTGGACCAGCTCCACTGTATGGACGTGGTGGAAAGCGCGGAGGCGGAAAAATCCGAGGCGGACACCGGAACGGGGGAGTTAAGGCGCAGCACGCGTTGGGAGGTCTTTGAAACGGCGGCTTCCGCGGTGGCGCCCAGGCCCGCGAAAAGAAGAAGGAGCGGCAGCGCGAGCAGCAAGTTTTTTATGTTTTTCAGCGGCATTCTGTTTACCTCTGCGGAATTAATTGAAAAAATTAAAACCTTACACGGCCAGCCCGGATAAAGCCGGCTATAACCCAAAAACTGATTGTATCACTTTATAAATAGTTTTGCGCACATAAATACTTTAATGGCCGGGCCACTGAAAGGCTAAAGCAAAGGGCCCCGCCGCCGCGGGGCCCTTTTTGCCGCCTGAAGCGGAGGGGATTACTTTATCTTCCCGTCCACCCCGAAGATATAGGCCATCAGCGCCGCGCGCGCCCACATCCCGTTGCGCTCCTGGCGCCAGAACACGGCGCGCGGGTCTTCGTCCACGGACACCTCTATCTCGTGGCGGCGCGGCAGGGGGTGCAGTATCACGCAGTCCTTCTTTATTATCCCAAGATGCTCCTTCTTGAAGTAGAAGGGGGAATAATCCACGTTCTTCGATTCCCCGGATTTGTCATGCTCGTCCTGTATGCGCGTCATGTAAATGGCGTCCGCGGTCTTCATTACGCCCTTGAAGTCCTCGGTCTCGGTGAAGGGGATCTTGTGCCGCTTAAGGAACTCCAGGATGTCGGCTTCCATGCGGAATTCTTTGGGCGAGACGAAGGAAAGCGAGACGTTCCTGTAGTTCTTCATCAGGTAGCTGAGCGAGCGCACGGTGCGGCCGCGTTTCAGGTCCCCCACCATCACTATGTGCTTATTGTCCAGCTCGCCCTCGAAGCTGCGGTAAAGGGTATAGGTGTCAAGCAGGGCCTGCGTGGGATGCTGGTCCTTGCCGGAGCCGCCGTTCACAATGGGCACGGGGCGGCCGGTGCGGTTCATCAGCCAGGCGGTCTTTTCCACGAAGCCGGGGGCCGGATGGCGCATTATTATCATGTCCACGTAGCTTGAGAAAGTGCGCACCGTGTCCTCGGGGGTCTCGCCCTTAACCTCGGAGGAGGTGGAAGTGTCGCGTATTTCCGAGGTCTTTATTCCCAGTATGTGGGCCGCGTTCAGGAAGGACATGAAAGTACGGGTGGAGGGCTGTACGAAATAAAGCATGGCCCGCTTGTCGGAGAGCAGGTTGGAAATATGGTCGGCGCCGTCTTTTTTCTGGGTTATGGCCCTCAGCCTGTCGGCCGTCTGGAAGAGGTGCTCAAGGAGTTTGCGGCTGAGCTGCTGCGCGAAAAGGCAGTCGTACAGGCGGCCGTCCCTTGAAAAGAAAGGGATCTTGTCGGAGATAGGGCGGGGATAGAAGTTCTCCCAGTCCGGCTGCACGCTGGTCATTTCCTGTGTTCTTTGCATTTGGGCTCCTTTTCGGTTGGCAAACCGCACGGCGATTTGCGCTGGTACGCGGGCGTCCGGCTTCAGCTCTTTTTTACCAGGTCCAGCAGTACCAGCTGGCGGCGGCGGTCTATTTTTACCTTGGCTATGACCGAGCCGCTGCGCGCGTCCTTGCGCGGGTCGTTCTCGTTGACGAAAAAGCTTTCTATGCCGTAGCGGGCGCCGGGCCTGGGGAAACCGGGCCGCAGGGCGGCTTTTACCCAGCCCGTCTCCGCGGCTGGGGCGTTCAGGGCGCAGTCCGTGGCCTCATATACCGGCAGCGTGCCTTCCGGGGTATTCGCGGTCCTGCCTTTATCTTCCAGTTTCACCAGGAACTCCCGGTTGGAATTAAGAACGGCCGTGCAGGACCCCGCCTGCGGCGTTGAGATCTCGTATTTTAAAGCGACAAAAGTACCGCTTATAAGGTCGCGGGGGTCTACCGGCACGGTCTCAAGGCAGAACACCGGCGAGGCCGTGTTCTTGGACGACAGCAGCCAGCCGCCCCAGGCTATGAAGAAAAGAAGCTGAGCGGCCAGGATGATGCGCAGCTTGTTCATTTCTTTGCCGCCTCTATCAGGGCTTTGCGGCCCCGGTTCACGAAATAGGCCAGCGCCGCGAAAGCGAGCCCGGTGATTATGAAAGCAACACCGCTCTTAAGCAGGTTCCCGAAAATATCAATGAAGCGCGTTACGGCGGTAAGGGTTATTACAAGCACGCCCTTGTTTATAAGCTTTTCGTCGGAGCTCTTCGCCCCGCTCATTATGCAGCCGGTACCGAAAGCGGCTAAAATGAAGTTAGCTGTTACGGCGAGTATCTTGGCCGAGCCTTCGTTCGCGTCGAAAAGCAGGAAAGCGCAAAGCATGGAGGCCGCAAGCAGGCCCTTGGCCAGGTAAGCTTCTTTTTTCCCTTCCGGCAGCAAGCGCTGTTTGCGCAAGGCAAGCGTTATTAAAGCCCCCGCGAAAGCCGCCCAGGTAACTATCCCGCCCATAACGGTGTCGGTCTGGCCGTAGCCGCGGTAGCTGGCCGGACTGTAATGCCAGAAGAAGGTCATGGCGTAAACGGCCGCGATCCAGACCGTCAGCGGCAGGCCTGGGCGCGGGGAATCGTCCTGCTCCCGGCCCCAGGAAAGCCAGAGCACGGAAAGCGACATGCCCGCAAGCAGCACCAGCGCTTCCGAGCGCACTTTTATTGCGGTTTCGGCCGCCAGCATGAAGAAAAGCCAGACTATCCCGGCCCCGAGGGGCTTGCCTGTTTTTTCACCGGGAAAAAGAGAGATGCCGGCGGCCAGCACGGCCAGGGCCAGGCCCCAATGCCAAAGCGGTTGGGCCGCATGGTTGTAGCCTGCCGTCAGCGAAAGCATGCTCGTGGAGCCCAGGGTGCCCCAGTAGAGCGTGGCGAAAAGCAGGATAGAGCTGAGGTAAGCCGCCAGCGGGCGTTTGGAAAAAAGCGCCAGGGGGGCGGAAAGCGCGGCCCAGAGCAGGTACGGCTTAACGGGGTCACCGCTAAGGTTGAAGATCTGGGCGTAAAGCCCTATCCCGAGCACCGGCATGAAGAACCAGAGAGTCTCCAGCGGTATTGCCGCGGCAGGTTTCTCCTCCAGGCGCGCGGCGGCTTCCGCCGTTCCCGCGAAAAGAAGCAGGAAAGCTCCCATTTTGGCTATGTCGCCTATCTTGTCCCAGTTATGGGCCGCCACAAGTATGACGCCCAGGGCGATGAAGAGTCCGGCGGCGGCGCCTATCCAGTGGGCGGCCTTGAAAGACGCAAAGACCCTGCCGGAATAGGCGCGCTCCCACACCAGGTCGGCCTGGTCGGACGTAATTATCCCGGCCGAAGCCGCGCCCGCCAGGTCTTTTTTTAGCTTTTTATAGTAGGACATTCTTCCCTTTCTAAATTATAGGATAACCTGTGCCGTGTTTACAATTAAAGCGAAGGGCCGCGGCCGGGTCGCGCTCTTCTCCTTCCGCGGATCGCCGGTATAACAGGTCTTTTCCCCCGCTAAAGCGCTGATTTGCGCAAAATTTGATTTTTTTCTGGCAATTACCAGACCTGCCCCTGCTACACTATCAACGGGACAGGCGGGACGAGACGAGACGAGAGAACTAAAATGATCACTACGGGATCGTCGGGGAATAGCGGCAACAACGGGCAAGCCGTGCTTGCCGTAAAAAATATTTCCGGACGCGTTAAAGCGCCCGGCATTTTCTTCCGCAAGGATAAACATATGAAAAAGCTAATGCGCCTTTTCGTGCTGATATCGGCTCTTTCAATTACAAACGCACACGCTTCAGCGCCGAACCTGTTAACTTACCAGGGGCGGTTGAAGGATAGCGGCC
This sequence comes from bacterium, assembly GCA_021845705.1. Lineage (GTDB taxonomy): Bacteria > Elusimicrobiota > Elusimicrobia > Elusimicrobiales > UBA9959 > UBA9959. Next base: position 6,884 of record JAJZVJ010000016.1, on the reverse strand, counting down.
AAGCGGTAAGCGGCGTGCGCCCCGTAGAGATCTTCCTGTGCGACGCGGAGAGCGGGGGAAACTGCTTTACTACCGGCGCACAGCCGGTGACTGTCTCCAACGGCCTGTTCCGCAGCACTTTCACCGTGCCTTCTTCGGTAGATCTGGGTGGGGGCAGCCTGTATATGGAAATCTGGGTGGCCGGAATAAAAATGCTGCCCCGGGAACGCATGAGCAGCTCCGCTTTTTCCCTTGTTTCCGGCACCGCGGCCTACGCCGCCAACCTGGCCGCCGCCCCCGGCGCCGCCGGGATCTACGCCTCCTCGGACATATATTTAACCTCGGGAAGATATTACGGCGACGGCTCGGGTCTTACAGGAATTACGGCTTCCGGCAGTGTTCTTAAAGCCGGCGACACGATGACCGGCCCTCTGACGCTCGCTAATTCCACGCTTACCGTAACAGGCAGCGCTTTTTCCGTGGGCGGCTCCGCTCTTACGGTTCAAAATGACAGAATAGGCATAGGAGTATCCAGCCCCGCCGCGAGAGTGCATATCCGCGGCGCCGCCGCTAACGACAGGCTGCTCTTCGACAGCAGCATGAGCAACGGCAACCCCGGCATATACGTGAAGGCGAATGCGGGCGCGGGGCACGCCAGCCTCACCATGGACAGGGCCGATGCCGGCGGGATCGCACATCTGGATTTCTTTAGCGGCGGCGCCATGGAATGGGTGTTTATGGTGCCGGACTATACCTCGGGAGATGCTACAAGGCTCGACCTCGTTTCTTCGGATAATCGCCCCAAGGCGACATTCCTGCAGAACGGCAATATGGGCATTGGAACAGCGTCGCCCGCTTACCGGCTGGTCGTTGCGGGCGGCGCGGGGGAGGCCGGGGTAATACTTGCCGTTTCGACCGGGACGTCCGATATGATAAAGATGACCGGGTCCGGCGCGGTGTACGCAAATAAATATTACGGCGACGGCTCGGCCCTGACCGGGATAAACGCCGCCGGAGGCGACAACCTGGGCAACCACATTGCCGCCAAGGCTCTGGATATGGCGGGTTTCCCCGTCAATAACGCCGGGAACATAAACGCCGCGCGCTACCAGATAAACGGCAGCACGGTACTGGCGGTATTGCCCGGCTCGGGGAGTCTCGCCGTCGGAGTGGGAGCAGGCGCTTCCAACACTACCGGGGTAAATAACACCGCGACAGGCTCGCAGGCCCTCCACGCTAACACTACCGGCAGTCAGAACACCGCGAACGGCTATGGGGCACTTCACGCCAACACTACCGGCGGCGCTAACACCGCGAGCGGCTATTATGCCCTCCTCTCAAATACTACAGGCGGGGGTAACACTGCGACCGGCGGGAATGCGCTCATCTACAACACTATAGGCAATAATAACACCGCGAGCGGCTACGATGCCCTGGCGCTTAACGCGGGAGATAATAATACCGCGACCGGCTCTTTTGCGCTCTACCTTAACACGACCGGGAGCGGTAATACCGCAAATGGCGATGCTGCCCTGCAGAACAACAGCACCGGCGGGCAGAATACCGTGAACGGCGCCGGCGCCCTCAACTACAATCTAAGCGGGTCGGCTAATTCGGTTACGGGTTATGACGCCGGCCGCGGCGTGGCTTATAATTCGTTTTCAAGTTCAACGCTCATGGGCTACCAGGCGGGCTACGCGCTCTCTACCGGCTCGGACAACCTTCTGCTCGGCTTCCGGTCCGGCGACAGCCTTACTACGGGCTCAAGGAACATCATAATCGGCTACGACCAGGACGCACCCGCGCCGACCACAAGCAACCATCTTAATATCGGCGGCTTGATATTCGGGGACCTCGCCGCCGGCAAAGTCGGCATCGGGACCGCGAATCCGACGAGCACGCTTGATGTGCGCGGGGGCATCGCGGTTACCGGGCAAGTGACGAATAATGTCCCGGGCTTCACGCCCTACACCAACGGGACCTGGGTTAAGATAGCCTCGAGAGGAACGTTCCTTGTGAGCTGGTATCTTGACCACAGCGGGCTTGGCGGCCAGAATGGTTCCGCGATCGTGACGTGTGACGCGTCGCGATTCGCCGACTGTTCCAGCGCTCAGCTGACGTCTTTAAAAGAAGGCGCCGGCGATGCCAACCCGGTGTTCGATCAATGCACTAAACACAATATGACCGAAGGGGTTTGTATCCAATTCAACGGCGGGACCAGCTATGAGGCCGGGGGGCTTGGCGTATTGCAATTCTGATCTGCGGGTTAAAGTGCGGCGGTTAAATTATTATGAACGGCAAAGCGGACAATAAGTTAAAAGGCACGCTGCGGAGGATCGCATCCGCGCTGTTCCTGTTCGCTCTTTACTCTTTTCTTTTTCCAGCGGCCGTCCGGGCCGAAGTTCCTAAAGCAGGGGGAACTTACAGGATCTCCGACGACTTGGCGGCTGGCAACAGCGGTTCCGTGGACCAGGCCGGAGGAACTCTGCTCCTTTCCGGTTCCCTCGGGCAGGTGGCGGTTTCCCGGGCCGGGGCGGGGGGGCTGGAGGTTGAAAGCGGGTATTTCTCGAAGTATGTTTCTGTCCCGGCGGCCCTGAGTTATGCGGGGGTTTACTATTCTTCCGTCAGCGTGGCCGGCTCCGACGCCGCCTCCCCCAACCCATCCGGCACGGTTTATGAAACGCAGGTCTCTACGGCTTCTGATTTTAGCGGCGCTGTGATCTCAAATACCTCCACCGCCTGGCCCGCTATACTGGGCGGTCTCACCGGCGACGCCGCTTACTACACGCGTGTCCGCGCCGGATATATGGGGGAGGATCTTACCCCTTATGCGTCGCTTCCGCCGTTCCATACCTTATCCGAAAGCAGGACCGGAACAAAGATAATAGATTTTGATACCGTGGATGCTTCTGCGCAAAGCGTGGACGCGGGCGAGTACCTGGGCCGGTTCGGGATAACAATAAGCGGGGTCACGCCGGGCAGCACGGTGGCCGTTATCAACAACGGCAATATGTACGGCGGGAAAGCGGCGCTGCCTTATTCCGCGCCCAACTATATGACCCAGATAGGCGTTAACGATCCTGTAAGCTTTACCCTGAGCTTCTCGGTGCCGGTGGACAGCTTCAGTTTCGTCAGGCCGGAACTGCTGACCGGGCCCACGGGCATAACGCATCCCGCCTGGAGCGCAAACGCCTTCGACGCGGCGGGCCTTCAGGTGTCCCTGGTGCAGGAGGCGCAGATAGCGAGCTATTATAACGTTGCGCCCCGGAAGTTCGTGCTGGACGGAGCCGGCGCGCGCATCGCCTCGGTGCGCTTTAATTCCGACAACGCCCACTTCTGCGCGTTCTCCGGGGTCCTTTTAGACGACCTGGAACTGTTCGCGCCGGCCATGAGCAGCCTTGCCGGCGTGCGCGCGGCCATAAAAGACCCGCAGGCAGGCAAGCGCATTAACGGCAACGAAGTGAATATCGTGGCCGAATTGATCCTCGGCAAGCCGGAACTTGCCAAACAGGTGCGCTTCCAGTACCGCGTTTCCGGCTCCGGAACGTGGAACGATATAGTGGTAAGCGCCAACGACGATAACCATCCCAACCCGGACATCGATGCCCCGTATTTTGTGCACTGGGACGCGAGCGCTATGCCGGAAAATTCCTACGAACTGCGCGCGGTAGCTACGGATCTCTATAATCGTATAGATGCGGCTGCGCCCACCGTAACGGTTTTGGTCAGCCACGGTAATGCGGATATCAGCGGGTCCGGGGTTTCCGGGGAACACCAGACCGACACGCGCATAGACAACGCCGTCGCCAGCAGCGTGCGGGCCGGGGACAGCCATACCTCCCACCTGGCGGAGGTCCTCCTTCCGGCGGGAGCTGTCAGCGCCCAAAGCGCCACGCTTACGCTGATAAACAACCCCGCGGCAAAACCCGCGCCCCCGGACGGCGCGCAGAACCTAGACCTCTCGGTAAAAGTGGACCTTTCAAACGGCCAGCATATCCTTTCCGGCGGGAAAATGGCCACCATCACCCTTACGTATAACGACGCCGACGACGACGGCATAGTTGACGGGACCCAGGTAGAGGTCAGCCTGCTTAAATTCTACTATGCCTCCAGCGCGGCCGGGCCGTGGCAGCCGCTTGATTCCACCGTTATAGACACAAAAAACAAGACCATATCCGGGCTGACCCCCCATTTCAGCATCTTCGCGGTATTCGGGGTCGCCGCCGCCAACCTGGGCAATGTGCGCGTCTACCCGGTGCCGTATCTCCCGAATGACGGCAAGGACGATAACGGCAAACCTTACAGCGCGGCCGTTCCGGATTCCGGGATGATCTTCGACGAGCTGCCTGCGGCGGTGAAGATAAGGATCTTCACGCTCTCCGGCCAGCTGGTGGCCGAGCTGGCCAGCGCCGCTTCCGGCGGAAAGATCCAGTGGGACGTAAGGAACACCAAAGGCGAAGACGCGGCGTCCGGGGGGTACATAGCGGTTATCACAAGCCCGGGCAATAAGACCGTTATTAAAAAACTGCTGGTGCTTAGATGAAAAAGCTGATAGTTTTTATACTCTTGCAGACTGTCGTCTGCTGCCCCCGCCCGGCGAACGCCGCGCCCGCCGGCGCCACCCTGTTCAATTTCCTTTCTTTGGATACCAACGTCAGGTCGGCGGCTATGGGCGGGGCTTATACCGCCCTGGCGGCCGGCGCCGGCGCGCTGCATTACAACCCGGCGGGCCTCGCCAGTACGGAGCGGCAGCAGGCGGCTTTTATGCACAACCAGTATTTCCAGGGAATAACGCAGGAATACTTAAGTTACGCTTCACCTAAGGGCTGGGGCGCGGATTTTACTTCTCTGAACTTCGGAGGGATAAGTGAGACCACCCTGGCCAACCCCTCCGGCGCGGGGCTTGGTAAAGTAGGGATGCTGGATACGGCTTTAGGTTTAGGCTTCGGAGGAAAACTTGCCGGCGGCCTCTTTGTGGGCGCAGGGGTAAAGCTGGTGCGGGAGTCCATAGCGGGAAATTCGGTCAGCGGCTTTATGTTCGACGGCGGCCTTCTGTGGAACGTCTCCGGCGCCGATGGGCTGGCCCTGGGCGTAGCCGTGCGGAACCTGGGGCCGGACGTAAAGACGCAGGGCGGCAAAGAGCCCTTGCCCGCGGGCGTCAGCGCCGGCGTCGCATACGCACTTAAAATGCGCGGCGTGAAAAGCACCATCTCCATGGACGTGCAGCAGAACAGGGGCGAAGGTTTGGGCGGCAGGCTGGGCTATGAAATGCTTCTCGGCGGGGCGGTTCCCCTGCGCGTCGGCTACAACACGCTGACGGATGACGGCGCCGGCGTCAGCGCCGGTATCGGCTATATACAGGGGAATCTGGGTTTTGATTACGCTTACGCGCCGTTTAAAACCCTGGGCGCCGCCCACCGCCTGAGCGTGACCTACCGCTGGGGAGAATGACAGGCTTAACTTTTGCAGGTCAGTTTAGGAGATATTAAATCCTGAATATTAAGAGCCTTTTAATAAAAAGGCGTTTTGATACTGGGATTACGGAGAAAACTCCCGGAGACTAAAATAAGAACCATAGCGCTGTTCTTGTTCCTCTGCGTCCACGGAGCGGCGGCCGCGGGCTACGATGCCGCTGGCGGTGCGCTTTAAGACCTCTGATGATCCATAGAAAAAGGAGCTGGACGCTCTCCGGGGACTGGAACGGCCTTTTTTTGCTAATGTTTAGTCGGGCCCGGGAGCGGCCGCTGTGCATAAACCATCTCCCTCGTCCCTTTTTATAGCTAGTTAAAATGTGTCTCAGATTTCGGGCCGGACCTGATCCGCCAATGCCGCGGCGTAAAGGCCCCCGGCCCGGGAATTATGAAGAAACACGAGTTTTTCAACAGCGTAAGTCATATCGCGGGCGCGGCCCTGGCGCTGGCCGGGCTGGTGGTGCTGGTGGCCTCGGCGGCGCTGCGCGGGGATTACTGGCGCATCGTCAGTTTTTCAATTTACGGCGTAACGCTGTTCCTGCTTTACCTGTCCTCGGCGCTTTACCACGGCATGACCGGGCGCGCCAAAAAGATATTCAGGACCATAGACCACCAGTCCATCTACCTGCTTATCGCCGGCACCTATACGCCTTTCACCCTGGTGACGCTGCGCGGGGCCTGGGGGTGGTCGCTGTTCGGTATCGTCTGGGTCCTGGCCATCTTCGGCATAGCCATGGACGCGCTGCATAAAAAAGGAAGCCGCCTGCCGCAGCTTATTATTTATCTCGTCATGGGCTGGCTTATAACCACGGCGCTCGGCCCGCTTTTACACGCTATGCCGCCCTGGGGGGTAGGCTGGCTGATAGCCGGAGGAATTTTTTACACCTCCGGGGTCGTCTTTTATCTTAAAGACGAGCGGTTCCCCTATTTCCACGGGATCTGGCATTTATTCGTGCTGGCCGGCAGCCTTTGCCACTACTTTGCGGTGCTGTTCTATATTTGAGCGGGGCCGGTTTTCTGGCAAGGTTCTCCTGAAAGTTATAGAATTGGTTCTTGTCCCAGCCCCTGAGGCGGGCAGATTCAGCCGAGGTGCATCCGTATAACATGGACGAAATAAGATCCGCGGTGGAAAAGTACAATTCCTTCGGCTACCGGCTTTTCATGGACACCCCGTTGTTTGGCAGGGTCCTGAAGCTGCGCAATAAGGCCTTCCGGAAAAAGATACTGCTTGTGAACCTGCGCGACTCCGCGATAAACGCGCATATGGAGCGCGCTTTCGTGCGCGCGGCCTCGGCGGAGCGCGGCGCGGCGCTGGACGTCTTTCACGCCTTCGAGCACGATTACAGTTTCGCCGGCACCGGCAACCCGACGGGCTTCAGGATAAAATATTCCGGCATGGATAACCTGCGCTCGTTCGCGGGCCTTACGGAAGAT
>JAJZVJ010000436.1 GCA_021845705.1 bacterium | reverse complement strand
TCGACCTGCTCCGGGACGCGGTCCCGAATACCGGCGCCAAAAAAGCCATGGACTACCTGGGCAAAGCCGTCAAGTCCATGGAGGACTTTACCGGCGCTGTAGCCGCCGGGGACGCCAAACGCCTCACCGCTATTTTCGGCTTTACGGCCAAGACCGCGGATAAACTCATCTCAGCGCTCAAGGACAAACTCCCCGAGGCGGGGGCTTCCCGGGCAGCCGGATCCGCGGCCGCTTCAGGAGTCTACACCCAGGCCCTTACGGCCCTTACGGCGCTCGGGTTCAGGCAGGCCGAGGCGCGCGCGGCCCTGGAGGACGCGGCGGCGGAGGCCGGCCCCTCGGCCGGGACCGAGGCCGTGGTAAGGTCCGCCCTCAGGCGGCTATCCCCGAAATAACAATGCCCACAAACGACGAGATACTTTCGGCACGCCCCGCTTCGGACGAAACCGCCCGTATGGAATCCGCCCTGCGGCCCAATTCCCTGGACGAATTCGTGGGCCAGACAAGGCTTAAAGAGAACCTCAAGGTCTTCATCCAGGCGGCGCGCCAGAGAAAAGAGCCGCTCGACCATTGCCTTTTCTACTCTCCCCCCGGCCTCGGCAAGACCACCCTTTCCCATATCCTGGCCAGGGAGATGGGCGTCAACATGAAAGTAACCTCCGGCCCGGTACTTTCCAAGCCGGGAGACCTGGCCGCCATGCTTACCACGGAACTGGCCGAGGGCGATATCCTGTTCATCGACGAGATCCACCGCCTGAACGCCGCCGTGGAAGAAGCCCTTTATCCGGTAATGGAGGATTTCCTTTTTTTCATAAACACCGGCCAGGGCCCGGGCTCCACTACCCTGAAACTGGCGGTGCCGCGCTTTACGCTTGTAGGGGCCACCACGCGCAGCGGCCTGCTGACGGGCCCGCTGCGCGACCGCTTCGGCATAGTCTTCAACCTGGGCTTTTACGGCGAGGACGAGATAACCCAGATACTGGTCCGCTCGGCGGGTATACTGGGCAGCAAGGCCGAGAAAGCCGCGCTCCGCCTGATCGCCCGCCGGTCGCGCGGCACCCCGCGCATAGCCAACAGGCTGCTTAAACGCGTGAGGGATTTCGCGGACGTAAGAGCGGGCGGAATTATCACCACGGAAGTGACCGAAGCGGCCATGACCTCGCTCGAGATAGATCCCGAGGGCCTGGACAACCTGGACCGCCGGATACTGCTCGCTATCGCCGAGAAGTTCGGCGGGGGCCCGGTCGGCATTGAAACCCTCGCGGTGGCGGTCTCGGAAGAGGCCGACACCCTTACCGACGTCATAGAACCTTTCCTGATGCAGGCCGGTTTCCTTAAACGCACCACGCGCGGCCGCGTGATCACCCTCAAGGCCGCCTCCCACCTCGGGCTTAAGCTGCCCAGGCAGGCCGAACTTCTTTAAGATCTACTTCCAAATGATACGCTTCCTGGCCCTGGCCGTTATTTTTTTCTGTGCTTCCCCCTGCCGGGCGGCTGACGGCGCCGGCGATAACGGCCCGCGCATAAGGGTGGCCATCTCGCGCGGCTCGGCTTCCCTCAAACTTAAAACTTCCTCCAGGATTTACGTGCAGGAAGTGAATACCGGCCAGAAATACCTGCTGCTGGAAAACGCTTCCTACGAACTGCGCCCCTCAGGGAAAGGGATAAGCGTCGCGGGCCAGGAACTTTCCTCTCCCGTCAAGCTGATACCCTCGGAAGGGCAGGAGCGCATACGGCTGGGCGCGAGCCTTTACAAAGGCGATATTCTCATAAAAACCACCCCGGACGGAAAGCTGGATGTAATAGAATACCTTTCGCTTGAAGACTACCTGTACGGTGTGCTGCCTTCGGAGATGAGCCCGGACTGGCCTCTGGAAGCGCTCAAAGCGCAGGCTGTGGCCTCGCGCACCTACGCGCTGAAGTTCATAAACCCGGCGCACGATTACGATATCACCAACGGCTCCGAAATGCAGGTCTATAACGGCACCAGCAGGATAAACCCGCGGATAATCGAGGCCGTAAATTCCACGCGCGGCGAGGTCCTCAAATACAAGGGGAAGCTGATAACCGCTTTCTTCCACGCCTGCTGCGGCGGACACACCGCCAGCGTCAAGTCGGCCTGGGGCGAAGACGTTATAAAGCCGCTTTACGGCGTAACGGACCCGTTCTGTTCCCACTCCCCGCATTACAGCTGGGAGTTCTATCTTTCCTCGGCCGACCTGCTTAAATTTATACAGTCGCAGGGCTCCACCGCGCTTAAGATAAAGAGCATGAGGGTCAACCGGAGAGACCGGTCCGGGCGCGCGCTCACTTTTAAATTCGCGACGGATAGCGGTTCCAAAGTAGTGCAGGCTACGGAACTGCGCAAACGCTTCGGCACTTTTGAATTCCGCAGCACGTATATAACCCGCATAACGGCGGTCAGGGGCGGCTACGAGATACACGGCCGCGGCTGGGGCCACGGCGTCGGGATGTGCCAGGACGGAGCCAAGTACATGGCGGTCAAAAGATCG
>JAJZVJ010000435.1 GCA_021845705.1 bacterium | reverse complement strand
CCAGCAGCCGCTCGGCCTTCTCCTTGCGGAAAGCTATCTTGTCCTCCACGCCGTTAAGGGCGGCGTTCTGCTGCGCGCCCTCTATGGCCTTCTCCGAGGAATCCACGCCCCAGACCGCGGCGGCGCCGGCCACGGCGGCGGTGATGGCGAAGGCTCCCAGGTAGGTGTGCAGGTCCAGCACCTTGCGGCCGGCGAACAGCGGCGCCAGCGCTGCGCGGTTCTCGCGCTGGTCGAAATACCAGCCCGTTTTCTGCGCGCCGGCCATAGGCACCCAGTATTCAAGGCCGTTCTCCGTTATCTTCGCCTTTTCGGGCATTACGCCGAAAGCCGTCTCCTCGTAGGATTTAAGCCCCTCCAGTTCCCGGAACTGGTGGGTATTCCGGTACAAAATGCCGCGCGGCCGCAGCAGGTCGGTGACGGCGGCCGTGATCTCGTCCTTGAGCAGTTCCATCCCGGCCGAAAGTATCTCTATCACTACCGCGTCGCCGTAGCGGTCCACCACCAGCCCGGGGAGGCCGTCGGATTCTCCGAAGCAGACCCGGCAGGCGCGCGAGATCTCCAGGGATTCGCGGTATTCCAGCGCGGCCGCGAGCCGGTCCTTTATGAAGTCCTTCGGCAGGTCCAGCGTGTTCTGGACCAGCAGGCGCATGGCGATGAGGCTCTTCGGGTTGAAGAAGCCCGCCCCGGCCGGCTTGCCGCCCGGGTAGACCAGGCCGCAGATAGTGCCGGGGGGGATGGAAGTGTCCACCAGTTCAAGTTCGTTCGAAAAAACCCAGAGATGGCCCTGGGCCCGGCGCTTTACGGCGCCGGCGCGGAGTGTGAGGTTTTTCATATTAATGTTCCTGATTATTCGTCCAGAGAGACGATGGCTTCTACCTGCGAGCCTATCTTCACGTCGAAAGTGCGGGCGAAGCTGCCGTTGCGCACCGAGAATTCGAGGAAGCCGAAAGAGCCGATGAGGGCCAGGGCTTCGCCTTCCTGGACCGAGGCGTAGGTAAGCTTCATGCCTTTAAGCATGCGGTCCGAGATATTGAACACGGCCCTGGCGTTAAGGTATTCGCGCTTTATGTTGGTGACCACGTTGCCGAAATGATCGATAGCTATGACCTGGCCGGTCACCCTGTTGCCGGCCTTTACGGGAAGGGGGAAAGGAAAGCGGCGGTAGCCTTCGAAGATGGGGCCTATCTTCTTTTCCGGCAGGCCCTTGGCTATAGCGGCCGCCACCGGCGCCATAATATCGCGCCCGTGGAAGGTGGCGCTGATGGTCTTCATGAAGAGCGAGGAGTTGCTTATGAACCTGGCTTCCTTTATCTTTTCCTTCTGGTCCACCCAGCTTATCAGGCCGTTGTCCGGAGAAATGAACTGGTAGTTGTCGGTGCGGGCCCAGATTATTCCGCGCCCGGTGCCTACCGTAGGGTCCACAACGGTAAGGAAAAGCGCGTGCCTGGGCATATACGGCATGGCCACCATCAGGTAGAAAGCGGCCGTCTGTATGTCCTGCGGCGGGATCTGGTGGGTTATGTCTATGATGGACAGTCCGGGCATCTTTGAAAGCAGTACGCCCTTCATCGCGCCCACAAAAGGGTCGTGGGTGCCGAAGTCTGAGAGCAGGGCTATGCACTTGGTTTTCATAGTGTGGACGACGAGAGGGGCGTCGGCGGGCGGATATTCAGGATCTGTATCCCTTGCGGCCGGTCCTCCTGTCCCGGGCTGCTTTAGTTCTCCGTATTATTCACCGTGCGAATGATGCCCGGAGGCGCCGGGGATGGTGAGCGGCAGCTTCTGCCTGCAAAGGGGGCAGTTGTCCGGGGGGAAAAGCTGCAGCGGGTAGGAGATAAGGCCGCGCACGGGCACGTTCAGCGTGAGGTCGCCGGTGGAGCGGTCCACTATGGCCGCTATGCCTATGACCTTGGCGCCGTAGCCGCGGGCCAGGTTTATGGCCTCGCTGCAGAGGCGGCCGGTGTTCAGCACGTCGTCCACCACCAGCACCCGTTCGCCTTCCGAGATCTTGAAATCGCGTTTCAGCACCATTACGCCGTTTATCTTCTCGGTGAAGATGGAGCGGGCTTTCTTTACGCGGGCCACTTCCTGCCCTATGGCCATGGAGCCCACCGAAGGCGAGATCACCACGTTTATCTCCTGCGGGAACTTAGCGGCCATTTCCTTGGCCACTTTCTGGGCCAGGTGCGGGTACTGGAGCACCAGCGAGGGCTGGATATAGGTCTGGGTATGGAAACCCGACGGGATCTGGAAATGGCCGTTAAGTATGGCCCCGTGTTCCTGCAGCAGGCCCACTACGTCAAATTTACCTAGTTTGGACATTATCGCTTACCTCCTGAGAACTTGTTTATCCTGACGAAATCTATGGCCACGCCCTTCCGGGCCGCCGCTTTTATTATGCTTCCGCTTTCCTTCGGACTGATAATATTGAAGTCCGGCTTGGTCATTTTACCCTGTATGACGAAAGCGAGCGCCGGCTTCCCGCTCGCGTCCGTGAGCGCCTCGGGGAGGCTGC
>JAJZVJ010000434.1 GCA_021845705.1 bacterium | reverse complement strand
CGCGGCGGCCGGCCCGGCCAGCGCGGAACTTAAAGCTTTAAGCAGGGCTGACGGCCGCACCGGCTTTGACAGGCAGGCCGTGATACCAGCCGAGTCCAGTTCTTCCGTTTTAACAGCGTGACCGAGGGAGGTCATCATCACTTTCCCTACGGAAGAGATGGCCGGGTTCCCGTGTATGCTGCGGGCCAGCATCAGCCCGTCCATGCCCGGCATCTGCATGTCTAAAAGCACCAGCCTGAACGGATCCCGCCCGGCGGCTTCCCGCTTCAGGGCTTTAAGGGCCGCGCTTCCTGAAGCGACGGCTTCGAAACGCATTCTCCAGGCTTCCAGGTAGCGGCTGATTATCTCCCGGTTAGCCGCGTTGTCGTCCACTATGAGGGTCCGTATAGCGGTCATATCCGGCGCGGCCTGCCCGACCGGGGGCGTGCCGGCCCGTTTTTCGAACGGGAGGGTGAACCAGAAAGTGGAGCCCTCTCCAGGCGCGCTCGCGAGGCCTATGCTGCCGCCCATAAGTTCGACCAGCTTTTTAGAGATCGAGAGGCCCAGCCCGGTGCCTCCGTATTTGCGCGTGGTAGAAGCGTCGGCCTGGGTGAAGACCTGGAAAAGTTTTTTCTGGGTCTCCGGCGGTATGCCTATGCCGGTGTCCTTTACGGAGAAGCGCAGCACCACGCCGTCCTCCGTCTTTTTTTTCGTAGAGACGGTCAGGACCACTTCCCCGGCTTCGGTAAACTTCAGGGAGTTGCCGAGCAGGTTGAGCAGCACCTGGCGCAGGCGTCCCGGATCGCCGCGCAGGCCGGCGGGAACCCCGTCCTCCACGAAATAAGCCAGTTCCAGCTGTTTGGCCTGGGCGCGCGACGCCAGCAGGTCGGCGGTGCTTTCCACCGTTTCCCGCAGGTCGAAATCCAGTTTCTCGATGATAAGTTTGCCTGATTCTATCTTCGAGAAGTCCAGTATCTCGTTTATCAAATCCAGCAGCGCATCGCCGGCGCCGTTCACCGTTTTGACATAGTCTTTCTGCTGTTCGGTGAGAGGCGTGTCCAGGAGAAGGCCCGTCATACCTATTATAGCGTTCATAGGCGTGCGTATCTCGTGGCTCATATTGGCCAGGAAATCGGATTTCATCCGGGCCAGCTCCAGGGCGGCGTCTCGCGCTTTCTCTATTTCCTGCTGGGCCAGTTTGCGGTCCGTTATGTCCAGTTTCACCGCTATGAAGTTCGTTATACCGCCCAGGGCGTCCTTCACCGGCGAAATGGAAGCGTTTTCCCAGAACAGGTCCCCGTTCTTCTTCCTGTTCAGCAGTTCGCCGTGCCATTCGCGGCCGTCCAGCAGTGTGTGCCAGAGTTCCTCATAGGTGGCCTTCGGGGTTTTGCCGGAGCTGATGATACTGGGATTCTGTCCCAGGAGTTCGTTTTCCGAATACCCGGTAAGCTCCTGAAATTTAGGGTTGGCGTACTCTATCAGGCCCTCCCGGCCGGTTATTATTATAGAGGTGGGGCTGGATCTGACCGCGGCCGCGAGTTTGCGCATCTCCAGTTCCGCGCGCTTGCGCCCGCTGATATCCGTTGCCAGGCCCATGAAGCCGGTTAGGCTGCCCGTATGGTCTTTTATGCCGGTTACCACCAGTTCCACCGCGAACTGCGTTCCGTCCTTGCGGACATAGGTCCACTCCCGGCTTTCAAAGCCGCCGCCGCGCGCCGTTTCCACGAACACGTCGAAACCCCGGACGGGCTTCCCCAGTTTTTCGCTCAGCTCGTTCCCCCGGGCCTCCATTTCAGCGGCGAGATGTATGACTGCGGGCGTAGCCCGGCCGATCATCTCTCCGGCCCTGTAGCCCAGCATATTTTCAGCCCCGGTATTGAAAAGCGTGACCGTCCCCTTAAGGTCGGTCGCAATTATTGCGACCTGGGTGGCGGAGTTCAGAACGCTCTGCAGCCTGGCGTGAGCGTCGGCCAGTTCCTCCTCGGCTTTGCGCCGTTTGCGCGAACCTTGCAGTACCGCTGTAAAGGCGCCCAGGATGAAGAGGAAGATAACTAAAAAAACTATGGTCAGCAGCCTGCTTCTCTGCAGGGATCCCGCTCTGGCTTCCAGGTCCAGATCTTTCAGGTCGCCGCGTTCGGTTTCCTGTATGACGCCGATCGCCGCCCGTATCGCCGCTGTCAGCCGGGAGCCTTTTCCGGTCAGCGTCCGCAGCCTGGCGGCGTCAAACCCCAGCGTTCTCCGGGAAAGGATAGACTCCTGGAAGACGGCCTGCCTTTTTTTAAGCAGGTCCGCCAGGGTTTCCAGCGGCTTCAGCTGGTCCGGATGCTCCTTTTCCGTCAGCCGCAGAAATTGCAATTGTCTGCGCAGATCGGCTATTGTCTTATCAAAAGGCCGCAGGGATTCTGGACGTCCGGTTATCGCGTAAGCCCGCACCGCCGATTCGGCGGTGACGACCGAGGAGTAGATCCCGTCGGCGGCCTGGAGGGAATTCTGTATATGCCTTAATTTATTGTCCGAATTCTTCCATTGGCCCAGGTTATGG
>JAJZVJ010000433.1 GCA_021845705.1 bacterium | reverse complement strand
ATTCGCTGGGAGGAGCCCTGTAGCCGGAACGCGTATGAAAATAGCCTGCGTAATACCGACCTACAATAATTACGTGTCCCTGTGCCTGACCGTAGAGAATATTCTGGACCAGTCGAGGCCGCCCGATATTGTATTCGTGATAGATAATGCCAGCGAAGATAATACCGCGGAGATAAAAACGCGGTTCCCCGGAGTTGAATATGTGCGGCTGGGCGAGAACCGGGGGAGCGCGGGCGGCTATTACGAAGGCATGAAAATAGCGGCCGGGGCCGCGGACCTGGTCTTTCTTTCCGACGACGACAACCTGTACCGGCCGGACGCGCTGGAGCGGCTGGAGAAGGGTCTCCTGGAGCTTGGCGAAACGGTCAGCGTCGGCGCCGTAAGGTGCGCCTGGGAGGCTTTCACCGGGCGGGAGCCGGAAGAAGTAGAGGATTCATTGTGGTCCGGGGCCCTGATAAAGAGTTCCGTAATAAAGAGGACCGGCCTGCCGCTGAGGGAGCTGTTCCTTTACGCCGAGGATGTGGAGTATTTCATGCGGCTGAGGCGGAACGGCTTCTCCACTTACGTGATCCCGGGCGCCAGATACCTGGAACGGTACTCCGGGCATAAACTGAAAAGCGGCTGGTTCGGCGCTCCGACCGGCGCCTACAAGGACCCTTTCAGGCTCTATTACGCTTTTCGCAACGAAGTCTATGTCAGAAGGCTGTATGGCGCCGGATGGAAACTGGCCCGGATGATGTTGTATCTTCTTAAGATCGCGGTCTTTTTAAGCCCCGCGGCCATACTGGCGGCTCTGGACGGGATAAAGGACGGTTTTACGGGGAAGCTGGGAAAGAACGTGAAATATCAGATAACGCGGCAACAGCGTCAGCCGGGGAGCCCGAATGGCTGAAGGCGTCTCGATAATTATTCCGACTTGCAACGGGAAAGACCTGTTGAAGAAGAATCTCCCTTTTGTCCTGGAAGAACAGGCCCGGTATAAAGGCGAGAGCGAGGTCCTCGTGGTGGACGACGGAGGCAGCGACGGTACCGCCGCGGACCTGCCTGCCGCTTTCCCCGGCATAAGGATAGTAAGGCTGGAGAAGAACGTCGGCTTCGCGAAGGCGGCTAACGAGGGAGTAAGACAGGCGAAATACCCCCTGGTCTTCCTGCTGAACAACGATATCAGGGTAACCCCCGGAGTTCTGGAGAAGCTGGCGGGCTGCCTGCTGGAAAAAAACGTTTTCGCCGCCCAGGCGAGAATAATCACGGAGGCCGGCGGCGAGGAGAAGAACTACCTGGGCCTGTTCTCTTCGCGGTTCGGGCTGTCCAAATACGAGTTCAAGTTCGTCGGTTCGGGCGGACGGGAAGCCATGGAGATGGATTTCGCCTCCGGGGGCGCCTCCATGTACAGCCGGGAGAAGTTCCTGGCGCTGGGGCTTTTCGACGAAAGATTTTCCCCGTTCTATTTCGAGGACCTGGACCTCTCGTACAGGGCCCGCTGGTTCGGCTGGCGCATCTTGTACCAGCCCGCCGCGAAGGTCTATCATCTGCACTTCGGTTCCACCGTAAAAGCGCATTACTCCGCCTTTAAGTCGAAGACTATCCATAAAAAGAACTATTTTCTTTTCCTCTTGAAGAACACGGTAACGGCCTGGAACAGCCCCGTATTCTTATTGTACGCGCTCTACCGGATCTTAAAGGGCGGTCCCACGGAGCTGGCCGGCTTTTTGCTGGCGGTCGGCGGCGCCTTCTCTTTGCTTTTCAGCGGGCCGGCGCGGCTGAAGGAAAATATCCTTTACCTGGACGTCCCGCTCGAGAGCCCGGGCGGGGGGCAGATCAGCCTCCTGAACATCCTGAAGAACCTGAAGGGCTACCATCCTTTCCTGGTCCTGTCGGGGCCAAGCGCGCTAACGGCGGACCTCGCGGCGCACGGCATCCCTTACAGGATGATGAAGGCCGGCAAAGCGGACCTCCTCACTTTCGTGCCGGCCCTTTTGCGGACGCTCGGGTCGGTAAGGCCGGGCCTCATTCACTGCAATTCAGGCACTACTTTCCTGAGTTTCGCTTTCGCGGCCGCCGCGAAGCTGCGCGGCATTCCTTTCATCTGGCATAACAGGGTGGCGGAGACGGCCGGGCTCAAAGAAAGGCTCATCGCCCGCCTGGCGTCCAGGGTCATAGTTATTTCCGACGTGGTGGCCGCCAAATTCCGGGGGCTCGCGCCCGGGAAAGTGATAAAGGTCCACAATGCGGTCGACCTGGAAAGCTTCAGGGTTCTGCCTGATCAGGAGTATCTCCGTAAGGAGCTGGGGCTGGAGCGGCGCATTAAAGTAGTCGGGATCTTCTCCAGGCTCGACGCCTGGAAAGGCCACGAACTCTTCCTGGAGGCGGCCGGAAAAGTGGTATCCTTGGAGCCTGACGCGGTTTTCCTGGTAGTTGGGGACGGGCCGGAGCGCGCCAGGCTGGAGGCGCTTGCGCGGGAGCCCGGTTTGGCCGGCAAAGTCCTGTTCACGGGTTACAGGAAGGATATAGCCGCTTTGATGAACCTG
>JAJZVJ010000432.1 GCA_021845705.1 bacterium | reverse complement strand
CTGGCCCAGCGGCGGCGTCCTTCTATCAGCACTGCCACTTCCATGCCCTTTTTAAGCTTGCGGACCTCCCTGAAGCCGTCAGGGGTGAGCAGCGGGTGTTCGGAGGTGGCGGTAAGCCTGCCTTTATTGGTACGTATGACCATAAGGCGGTCTTTCTTCTTGTAAACGTTCTCTACCGCTGTGCGTACAATATTGTCGTCGGCGAAAGCGAGCACCTTGTCGCCTACGGCTATCTCCTCTATAGGTCTGCCGCCCTCTATGGTCGCTATAGCCGTTCCAGCCGGGAAGCAGCCGCCCCCGCCGCCGAAGCCGCCGCCCCCGCCGCCTCCGGCCCTGGGCCAGGCGGTTGAAAGGGGCGCAGCCAGTAAAAATACGAGCAGCAGGTGTTTGGTCATTAGTGCAGCGCGGCGATGAGGCCGCCAAGTACGGCAGCGGCTATTATGATGCTGACCCCGATTATAGACGCTGAGACTACCCGGCCGAAGTAGTCCGACGCCGCGCGGTTGCCCCGGATTATTTCCTTGCCTTCGTCTATGTCGGGTGTCAGTTTATTGAAGACCGCGGGAATGCGCGAAGACAGCCAGATAAGGAGGAAAGCCCCGGCCGTGCCGCCTATAAGCGCGAAAACTACCGCCCAGCCCACGTTAATAATGGTGTAAGACATAGTTCCTCCAGAAAATCCCAAAGCTCCCCGCGGGGCACGCTTTTATCCATTATATAAAAGGATTAACCCTTATATCCGCTTTGAAAATGCTAAAATATACGGGTAGGCAGTCAGATTGGCCTGATCTCAGGCTATGCCAGCGCCGCCAGCGGCCTGAGGCCGCGGCGGACAAATTAGGTCCTGTCAGTTCCCGGCAAAATTTACTGCTAATTTATATTCCCGCCAGGCGGGCTTCACTATCATGATAACCATCAGGAATATTTTTAAATCATTTTCCTCCCAGGCCCTTTTCGAGGGAGCTTCGCTGCAGATAAACGAGGGGGAGCGTTTCGCTCTTGTAGGCCCCAACGGCGCCGGCAAGTCCACGCTCTTTAAGATGATGCTGCGCGAAGAAGAAGTGGACGAGGGCGAGATACAGTTCAAGAAAGGCGTAGTGGTGGGCTACCTGCCGCAGGAGAACGCGCCTACTTCCGAGCGCACCGTGGTGGAGGAAACGCTGGACGGGGTGGAAGACTACGACGGCCGCATAGAAGCCGAGGGAAAGGCCATCCTGATGGGCCTGGGCTTCAAGGTCACGGATTTCGGGCGCAAGGTGAATACGCTGAGCGGCGGCTGGGCGATGCGCGTGGCCATGGCGCGGCTGCTGCTGAAGAAGCCGGACCTGCTGCTGCTGGACGAACCCACCAACCACCTGGACCTGGACTCGCTGCTCTGGCTGCAGGACTACCTGGGCGGCTACCAGGGAGCCATCTTCGTGATTTCGCACGACCGGGCCTTCGTTAACACGGTCTGCAACGCCATAGTCTCGGTGCAGGAGAAAACCCTGCGCGTTTATTACGGCGACTACGAGAATTTCGTCGCGCAGCGCCAGTCCGAGAAAGAAAAGATCTACTCCGCCTGGCGCCTGCAGCAGGAAGAGATAGCGCAGATGGAGGACTTCATCGCCCGCAACAGGGCCCGCGTCTCCACCGCCTCGCGCGTGCAGAGCATGATAAAGCGCCTGGATAAACTTGAACGCATAGAGCTGGTGCAGGAAGTGAAAACGGTGAAGATGCGCTTTCCGCAGCCGAACCGCACCGGGACGAAGGTGCTTGAACTCCGGGATATCAGCAAAGTTTACAATGTGCCCGGTCACGAACCTATACGGGTCTACGAGAATTTTGATTTCGAGCTGCAGCGCGGCCAGAAGATGGCTTTCGTAGGCCATAACGGCGCCGGTAAATCCACGCTTTTAAAAATGCTGGCCGGCGTGATAGAGCCGGATTCGGGCGAGCGCAAGCTCGGGCTGAACGTCAAGACAGGCTATTTCTCGCAGCACCGCGAGGGGATCCTGGACCCGCGCAAGACCGTGCTGCAGGAAGCCATGGATAACGACAGGATGAACCCGGAGCTTGCGGTGAGGACCGTGCTCGGGACCTTCCTCTTTCCCGGCGACAATGTCCATAAGAAGACCGCCGTGCTCTCGGGCGGAGAAAAAAGCCGCCTTATGCTGGTGAAGCTGCTGATGGACCCGCCGAACGTGATCCTGATGGACGAGCCCACCACGCACCTGGACATGGCCAGCGTGGACGCCCTTATAGCCGCCCTGAAGGAATTCGAAGGCACCCTCTGCTTCATCAGCCACGATATTTATTTCATCAACGCCCTCGCGGACTCCGTAGTGCACATAGAGCAGGGCAAGACCACGGTCTACCCGGGTAACTACGACTATTTCAGGCACCGCCAGGAGCAGATCCAGCAGGAGGCCTCGGCCTCTAAAAAGAAGGAAGAGCCTAAGCCGGCCGCCAAGTCCGACGGGACGGACTGGGAGGCGAAAAAGCGGCAGGAAGCCGAAGCCCGTAAAAAGACGCGCCGGGCCGAGACGCTTA
>JAJZVJ010000431.1 GCA_021845705.1 bacterium | reverse complement strand
TGCCCTGAGAACTCCCCGGCTTTCTCGCGCAGGGCGGCCTCGGCGGCCAGCGCATTAGACTCGAATTCCGCGCGCTTGCGCCTTTCCTCGTCCAATGCCGCCTTAACACGTTCAAGAGAGGCGCGCCCGGCTTCCGAATCGGCCTTATTAGCCAACGCCTCCTCGATGCTTGCAGAAAGGTCTTTTTTAAGGGACGCCAGTTCCGCGGCGCCGGCTCTCTCCCTCTCCAAAACGGCGCTTAGCTCGGCCTCGGACTCCTCCTTACCGGCGCGCAGGGCGGCTTCGTTCCCGGCCTGCCGGGCGCGTTCCTCTTCCAGCAGGGCTTTCAGGCGCTCCGCACTGTTGCGGGCCTCCTCGAACTGGGCCGTCTGTTTCTCAAGCAGCAGGTCTTTTGAGTTGGCGATATCCCGCAGGGAGGATATTTCCGCCAGCATGGCTTTTTCTTTCTGGGTATATTCGTGGGCGCGGCGCTCGCCGGATGCGTGTATTTCGCGGCGCTCGTTCTCCATCTGCTTGGCGACGGAGGATTTAAGCTCGGCGGCCTCGTTCTCGCGGCGCAGGTTCTCGGCGCGCAGCAGTTCGCCGTCGCGCTTAAGCGCCTCTATCTGCTTGTCGCGGGCGGCTTTCTGCTCTTCCACGGCCCGCAGTTTAAGCAGGGCGTCGTTATACTTCCTGTCCGAAGCCTTGACCTCTTCCTCGAAAGCCTCTTTTACATCGTCGTATTCCGTGCGCAGGTCGCGGTGGAATTTTTCCTTTTCCGAAAGCTTGGCGGAAAGCGAGGCTATCTTCTCCGCCGACTCTTTTTTCTCCTGGGCCAGCTCTATCTGCAGCACGGTAAGCTGCGCCTGCCGGTCCTCGGCGGTATTTTTAAAGAGTTCAAGCTTGCCGAGAGAGTCCGCAAGGTTGGACCGGAAGTCGGCCAGGGTCTTGCGGTAGGCGTCGTCCTGCGCCTGGCGCAGCTGGGCCGCGGCTTCCAGCTCGCGGTTCTTGCGCTCGATTATTTCGCCGTAGCGGTCGGCTTCGCGGCGGAGCGCGGAGTCGAGTTTGCTCCCTGAGGCGGCCTCCTGCTCGGCCAGGCGCACATTTAAGGCGGCCAGCTTTTCTTCCAGCGCGCGTTTTTCAACGGCGTAGCCGGAGGCGAGCGCGTCCTTTTCCGAGGCGGACTTCGCCAGGGCTTCGCGCACGCGCAGCAGTTCCGCGTCGCGTCCCGCCAGCTCTTCGTCTATAACCTTCTCTTTCTCGGTGTAGAGGCGCTGCATGCGCTCGCGTTCCAGCAGTACAAGTTCCTCTTTTTCAAGCTTGGAGTTCTCCATGGCCCTGGAGAGCTCGGCTATTTTATCGTCGCGGAGCTTTATGGTGGCGGCCATACGGGCGGCCTTGTCCTCAAGTTCCGCGGCGGCGCGCGCGCGCTCCTCGGCCACGGCGGCTTTCAGCTCCGAACCGGCCTTCTGGCGCAGCATCTTTATATCTTCGCTTGTTTTTTGCAGGCTCAGGCGGAGCGAATTTATCTCGTCGTCCTTGCGGCCAAGCTCGGCTATAAACTCGCCGTTGCGGCCCTCAAGCTCGTCCGCGAACTTCTGTTTTTCGGCGAAGTGGCGCTGCTCCGCGTGCGCGGCCTCGTCTGACAGCTTCTGGTCGAATTCCGCTTTAAGTTTGGCGCGCTGCGAGGCGATCTCGGCGGCGGCGCGCGCTTCCGCGGCCTCTATTTCCCGGCGCAGCGCCGCCTGCTGCTCTTTGCCGGAGGCCTTTTCTTTGGAAAGTTCTTCTATGTCCCTGCGCAGGTGGGAGATCTCCTCCACCTTAAGGCGCAGGCTGTCCTCGTAGATGCGCCCCGCGGTCTCTATTTCCGAGCGCAGCGCGGCGGTATGCTTCTCCATCTCCACCTTGAGGCGCACGTCGTACTCGGTCTGCAGCTGCTTCTCGCGGAAAGCGAATTCTTCCAGCTTCACGTTATACTGGGTCTGCATCTGCTCGACTTTATGGGAGAAAGATTCACGCTCGGCCTGGAGGGTCTTTATGGTCTCCTCGAAGGTGCGCAGGTTGCGCTGCAGATATTCTATCTCGTCCTGGCGCTTAGCCAGGTCCTCGCGGTAGCCGCGCTCTATATCCTGCAGCTTCTCCGCGAAGCGGTTGCGCTCGTGCTCAACGGCTATCTTCAGCCGCTTGGGGATCTCGGACTCCATCTCGCGGTAGCGGTTGCGCTCGGTGTCCACGGCCTCGCCGGCCTTGTTAAGGCGCAGTTCGTAGTCCGCCTGCTGGTTCTTTTTTTCGGTCTCGAGGGTGCGGATGACGCTCTCCAGGCTGGAGATGGCGTCCTTGTAGCGGTTCAGGTCGTCGTCGCGGCGCTTTACGGCTTCCGGGAATTCCTTAAGCTGCTTTTCAAAAAGGGAGACCTTTACCTTATAGTCGTCTATCTCCTGGTTCTTTTCCAGGATCTTCTTGTCTATCTCCAGGTCTTTCTGTTTAAGGGCGCGCTCGCGCTCCTCGGTATCTTTCTGCCAGCTGTCCTTGGCCCACTTAAGCACGGCTTCC
>JAJZVJ010000015.1 GCA_021845705.1 bacterium | reverse complement strand
GCCCGAGGCCATGGCCGCGCTTAAGGAATACAACGATATCAGCGAGAAGCTGGCGGAACCCATGGATGACGCCAAAATGAACGCGCTGATAGACCGCCAGTCCAAGGTGCAGGAGAAGATAGACGCCCTGAACGCCTGGGACGTGGATTCCCGCCTGGAGCTTGCGATGGACGCGCTGGGCTGCCCTCCGCCCGACACCATCATTAAAAATATTTCCGGCGGAGAGAAGCGCCGCGTGGCGCTGTGCCGCCTGCTGCTGCAGGAGCCGGACATCCTGCTGCTGGACGAGCCCACCAACCACCTGGACGCCGAGGCCGTGGCCTGGCTTGAGCACCATCTTAAGGATTATAAAGGCACCATCATCGCCGTCACGCACGACCGCTATTTCCTGGACAACGTGGCCGGCTGGATCCTCGAGCTGGACCGCGGGGTTGGGATACCGTGGAAGGGAAATTACTCGTCCTGGCTGGAGCAGAAGGGGGAGCGCCTGCGGCAGGAGGAGAAATCCGAGACCGACCGCCAGAAGACCCTGAAGCGCGAGCTGGAATGGATACGGATGGGCGCCAAGGCCCGCCAGGCGAAGGGCAAGGCCCGCATCAACGCCTACGAAAACCTGCTCAGCCAGGAGAACGAGAAGCTGTCCCGCGAGCTTGAAATTTATATCCCGCCGGGTCAGCGCCTCGGCAACCTCGTCATAGAGGCCAAGAACGTCACCAAGGCCTTCGGCGACAAAGTGCTGCTGGACAATGTAAGCTTCTCGCTGCCGCCCGGCGGCATAGTGGGCATCATCGGCCCCAACGGCGCCGGCAAGACCACGCTATTTAAAATGATCACGGGCGAGGAAAAGCCGGACTCAGGCGAATTCCGGGTGGGGGACACGGTGCAGCTCTCCTATTCCGACCAGAGCCGCTCCACGCTTAAGCCCGGCAAGAACGTCTGGGAGGTCATCTCGGGCGGGCTGGACCTGGTGAAGCTCGGCAAGCTGGAAGTGAATTCCCGCGCCTATGTGGCCCGGTTCAACTTCAGCGGGCAGGACCAGCAGAAAAAGGTGGAGAACCTTTCGGGCGGCGAGCGCAACCGCGTCCACCTGGCCGTGATGCTTAAAGAGGGCGGCAACGTGCTGCTCCTCGATGAGCCCACCAACGACCTGGACGTGAACACGATGCGCGCCCTGGAAGAGGCCCTCGAGAACTTCGCCGGCTGCGCCGTAATAATAAGCCACGACCGCTGGTTCCTGGACCGCGTCGCCACGCATATCATGGCCTTCGAAGGGGACAGCAAGATAGCCTGGTTCGAGGGGAACTTCTCCGAATACGAGGCCGACAGGCACTCGCGCCTGGGCAAGGCGGCGGACACCCCGCACCGGATAAAATACAAGAAACTTACCAGACCGTGAAATAGCGGACCGGGGGGAGGTCTGTAAAAAAAGGACCGCCGGCTGCTCCGGCGGTCCTTCTCTGCCTGCGGGTACGCTTTATTTCGCGTCCATCTCCGTCTTAAGTATTTCGTAGGCCTTGTCTATGTCGGAGGCGTTCAACAACAGGCGGCTGTTGGAGCCGCCCATGGCGGTGCCGTAGACGGTGGTTATATTTATGCTGTTCTCGCCGAGCACGCGGGTAAGGTGCAGCATCTGGCCGGGCCTGTCCGGGAGTTCCAGCGAGATCATGGGGGTTTCTATGGTGGTAAAGCCGGCGCCCGTAAGGACGTGGCTCACTTTGCGGTCCGTGTCCACGGCCACGCGCACCACCCCGGAATCGTCGCGTATCTCCGAGGCTATGCCAATTATGTTTATCCCCTCGTTGGCGAACAGCTCCACGAATTTGGAGAGCGCTCCGGGGACATTTGGAAGGAACACGGTGTATTGCCTGATAAGTTTTACGGACATATTAACTCCGGGTGCTTCGCGCTGGTTAAGTTGACGGCTTAGAAAGCGGCCACCTGTTAATTAAATAATTTTTGGGGCTCCCGGTAAACACGCATTTTAATTCCGGCGGCGGCCGGCACGGCCCGGCCGCGGGGAAAGCGGCCGCGGAAATATCCCCGCGCCGCGCGGGGTAAGCGCGGATAGCGCCCGGGGACCTGTGTTATAATTAGTATACGCGCCGGCTCCGGGCCGCGGCGCGGCTGACATGGCTTACGACTATTTCCTGCATTACAGCGTCATCCTCTGCTGGGGGCTGAACCTTTTTTTCCTGTACCGGTCCGCGCGCGACTGGCACGGACTCGAACCTTCACGGGCCGCGGCCTGGCTCGCCATGGCGGCGGTGGCCGCCCTGGCGGTGGGGCTCTCGGCCCTGCTTCCCGCGCGCGGCGGTTACGACAATAACCACGACTTCCTCTACCTCGGACAGGAATTCTTCACCAGGAGGCCCGGGAGCATGCTGATGTTCAAGGAAGTCTCCCCGTTGTTCACGGACGCGGTCTCCGACCTGCTCAGCGGGTACTCGCTCCTGGCTATACTCTGGAAGAACAGGCTGCTGCAGGTTTTCTCTATCTTCGTGTTCTTCACCGGTCTGCGCAGGCTCGGCGCCGGGCTCGCGGCGGCGGCGGCCGCTACGGCGTTCTTGTTCCTGAACTTCCTCTCCCCGCTTAACGCCTCCTCTTTTTCAACAACTTCCGCCAACCTGTTCATCTGGCTGACTTCGCTGCTGGCTATCGTGAACGCCTGGGCCGCGGCTGAAGCGGGGCCGGCCGCCCTGGCCTGGATAATGAGTTCCCTGGTGCTGGTAATAAGCGCCAGGATAGAATTTCTTCCCGCCAACCTGCTTCTGCTTGGCGGCCTCGCGGCGGCTAAAATATACTCCGGGGACCGCTCTCTGCTTAAACCCCTCAACCTTGCCGTGTTAGCGGCCTGGGCCGTGCCCGTTTCGGCCTGGGCCGTGCACTCTTTATCCTTCAACCCGGCGCAGCAGGTAAGCGGTTCCATACACCCGCTGGGGAACCTCCTGTACCAGCTGGTCAGCAGGAACCTGGGGATAATCGCCGGCCTGTCCCCGGCGGTATCGGCGGCCAACGGCAGCCTGGACCTTTCTTCACCGCCCGCCGGCGCGGCGCTGTGCCTGGCGCTCATGGCGGCCGCGGCCGCCGGAGTCGCGGCGGGCTGCCTTGCGGACAAGAACCGTGCCTGGGTCCGCGCGGGAACTTTCGCCGCGCTCGCGCTCTGGATCTGTTATTTTTCCGTCATTTTCCAGCCCATGGATTTTTACCCGCTGCATTTCATGCGGCACCAGCTGTATTTTTTCCTGCCCTTTACGCTGCTTTTCGCGTTGGCGCTGGACGGGGCGGAACGGGCCGCGGGTTCGGTCCGCGGCGGCAAGCGCTATTTCGCGGCTTTCTGCCTGGGCGCCGCTGCGGTTTACTTCGCCCTTAACGCCCGCACCGCGCTGGCCTATAACGGCGAGTTAAGGACTAACGACAGGGAGCTGGAGTTCCTCGCGGGGGCGCAGCGGGCCTGGCCGCGCGGCTGCGTAATGGCGCCGCCGGTATACAGCCGCTCGGATTCGCGCGCGGACCTTGTAAATAAATATTTTCCGCGGCTGCCGAACTGCGCGGACAACGCGGGGCGCTGCCTGATGAAATACGTTTCTCCGCAACCCTTTATCTTTTCGGATTCGGAAACCCTTCCGCTGGAACAGGCGGCGCTGGCCGCGGGCCCGCCGTCCTCCGCCTGGAAGACCGCCTCTTTCAGGCACCTGCCCTATACGTTCTTTTCCGGCCGTGTCACCGAAACGCGCGAGCCGGTGCTGCTTACTATAGGTTTTTACCGATTAGAGGAAAAAGGCCGCGACAGGGCCTACCTGGAGTCCGTAGCTGGCGCCTGCGCGGCGGATTCCGGGAACATGGGTGAAGCCGCGAAAAAATTCGGTCTGGCGGCCGAAGCAGATCCTTCCTGTCTTAAGTGCCGCTACATGCTGGCCCTTTCACGCGCCGCGCGCAAAGAAGGGGCGGCGGCGTTAAAAGAACTTGCAGGCGCGGAAAAACTCCACGGCGCCGCATTGCCTCCGGAGTACCGCGCGCTGGTGAGCGACCTGGCCGCGGGCGACAAAGAAAAAGCCCTGATACCTTTCAGGGAGATATCGGGAAAAAACCCGGAATTCTTTTTCAGGAAAAATTTCAGCCGCGGCTTGTTCGAACAGGTCCCGGCCGCAGGCGGCGGGGCGGGGCGTTGAAGGCCCTCAGGCTTTATGGGGAGGTTGCCGTGTCCCGGCTAAATACTTCCGGCTGAAGTTCCAGTCGCAAAGTTCCAGCAGGCGTCTCGCCGATTCAAGAGCCCCGTCGTAACCCGGCTCAAAAATTTTTGAGGAAAAAGGGTTTTTGCCGGCGGCAAGCACCCGCGGGTCCCGGAGCAGGTCGGAATAGACCAGCCGCATCCCCTCCGGCCGCGCCAAAAGCCGTTCCAGCTCCGCCGGACTGGAAAAAAATACGGTTTCAAAACTGCGCGCCTTAAGGGCGGAGGACAGGGCGCCGGCGGCTTTAGCCGAGGCCTGTCTGCCGGCCTTATCGTCAAGGCGGACCAGCAGCCTCAGGCCGAACCCGGCCTCCGCCGCCAGGGGCAGGCCGTAAGCGAGCTCGCCTCCCGCGATGGCGTCAATATCCTGCGGCTCCGCAACCAGACCGGCGCTGAAAGACCGCGCGCGCAAGGCCAGTTCCTTCCGTAATTCGAGCTGCGCCGGAGACGGCTCTGGGACTCCCGAAGGGGCCAGGCCGAGGGCCAGGAAAATTTCCGTAAGGCAGGCTTTTGTGCCGGCAAAACCGTAGGGCCGGGACGGGACCAGCCACTTAATACCGGCCCCGTCCAGCGCGGGGCAAAGGGCCGCGTCATATGCGGGCAGCACAATAAGCCTGGCCGAAACCAGCGCGGCGTAGAAATCCTGCCCTTCCGGGGCTGCCTTTATCCCGGCGCTTTCCAGCAGGGAGCGAAGCCGCCCGCTCTCAGGGTACCTGAAGAACGCCGCGTCGAAAACCGGGCGCGCGCCGGCTTTTTTCAGGCGCGCTATCCCGGCGCCGATCAGGGCCGAGCGCGCGCCGGCCTTTACCCTGGAATATTCCTCGTAGCTGTTGTAATTTTCCCGCTGTATCTTTACGCCGTATTTTTTCTCTACGGCCTCGGCCTCGGAAGCGGTATCCCCGGCCAGCAGCATGGGTCCGCAGGTGGTGTAAAACTCCACCAGCCCGCCGGGCCCGGCGGCTGCGGCGGCGGCTTCCAGCGACCTTTTGACCAGCGCCCCGTCGCCGGCCAGCGCCTCTACCGTTCCGAAATCGGTGGAAAAAACGTTGCTCCGCTCCTTCGCCAGGGCCAGCGGGGCCCCGGCGGCGGTCCCGAAAAACCCCAGCGGCCCCCCGGAAGAGTCGCAGAAACGGCATTCGCTGTCGCCGTGCTCCACCACGGTCAGGTCGGGCGGTATTACAAGCCCGGAGAGATTGGGCGGGAAAAGGAAACGGTACCACTGCCCCGCGCCCATATGCGGCCGGCGGGGGGCGGCCCCGGTCTCCGCGGCCGGGTTATCCGAGAAATTTGAAGCGTCGCCGAGGGAGCCTATCGTTTCGTAGAACGAGCCGCCGACCCCGAAATATTCCAGCAATTCCCCGAATGTATAGCCGCCAAGTCCGGAAACGGCGTCCGCCAGGTTCAATTCCCCGGCGGCCTTGACGGCCGAAGACGGGTGTATGCAGGCCGCCCAGTCCGAGATCTGCAGCCAGCCGGCGGTCCCCGAGCCGGCCCGGGCGAGAACTATGCGGGCTACCCCTCCGGCCGCGGGCCGGTCGCAGAGGATCTGCCCGCCTTCTATCCCGGCCGGCTTAAGGTTGGCGTTCAGCAGCGCCGCGGCTACGCCGATACGCGGCCGCGCCGTTGTTTTCTTAGCCGCCGCCGGGGCCGGCCTGGCCGCCGGGGCCCGGCCCGCTATGAAAGAGGAGAATTCCGCGTCGCTCATGGCCCGCGGCGGCTTCTTCTGCGGAACAGCCCCGCTTATGGCCAGAGCGAGCCTTACCGCCGCTCCCGCGAAAGCGCTTTTGGGGTAGGCCAGCGCCGCCGGCACGCGCCGCCGCTCCGCGGCGGCTACCGCTTTGTCGCGCGGGATCACCCCCAGCACGCGGGCGTTAACGGCGGCCGCGAACTCGGCGGCGGTCTTGGCTCCCGCGGCGTCCCTGCAGTTCACGGCGAGGCCCGCCAGCCAGACGCCGTTCCTGGCGAAATTCTGCACCATCAGGATCAGCCTGTTGGCGGAATAAAGGGAGAGGATGTCTTCCGAGGTGACGATGACCACTTTCTTCGCGAAGCCGCGCCTGAGCGGGGCGGCGAAGCCGCCGCAGACCACGTCGCCGAGCACGTCGAAGACCGCCGCGGTGTAGCCGTCCTGCTCCAGGATCCCGGCGCCTTTTATGGTTTCCAGCAGCGCGCCTATCCCGGCCCCGGCGCAGCCGACCCCGGCCTGCGGGCCGCCGGCCTCCACGCAGTAAACGCCTTTAACGGCGGCCGGTTGTATGAACCCGCGCAGGCGGGCTTCGGCGTCCGGCCCCGGAGAGCCGCTGAAAGGGGGGATATGCCTGCCGGCCAGCGCCAGCGTGGAATCCATCTTCGGGTCGCAGCCTATGTGCAGCACCTTTCCGCCGCCGGCGGCAAGGATGGAAGAGACATTGGAAGCCAGAGTACTTTTCCCTATGCCGCCTTTGCCGAAAAAGACCACGCTCTCTACGTTCTTCATAAAGCGCGCGCCTCCACGCGGGTGCGCGCGGCCCGTTCCAGCGCCGCGTTAAGCAGGCGGCCGGCCAGCGCCCGGGCGCCCGCGTAGCCCATGAAAGGCTCGTCGTTGAGGCAATGGCGGGAATAGGAGGGGAAGCCGAATTCCACATACTGGGCGCCGCCCGCAAGGCCTTCCGAGCGGGCGAAAGAATCGCAAAGGGCGAGGCTGGGCCTGTCGTAATCTCCCAGCCCTTCAAGCGCCTTCGCCGCGGCCGCGACCGGCGGGGAGAACATCAGGACCCGTGTGGCGGGACCGGGCGCCAGGGGCCGGCTGCGAGTGTTGAGAAAAGCCGCCGGGACACGCATGCCCAGCTCCCGCGCGAAGTTGGCCGCCGCCGTAAAAAGGTGGGGGTCGCCCGCGAAGACAAGGCCGCCGTGCGCGAGAAGGCCCAGGGCCCCGGATAAGCCGCGGGCCGCTTTTTTCTCCTCCTCCGCCAGGGCGGGCGGGAGCGGGCCTTTAAGGCCGGCTGCCTTGCGGACCGCGGCCAGCCAGGAGGAAGTCCCCGCGAGCCCTACCGGCAGGCCGGTCTCTATAAGCCGCGCCCCCGACATCGCGGCCAGGCGCGCCGCGGCGCGGCGGCCGTAGGGCAATGAAACTATAAGTTCGGCCGACAGGGCGCGGCGCCAGGACTTGAGATCACCGCCTCCGGGTATTACGCAGGCCAGGTCCAGGCCGGCCAGGGAGAGCAGGCGCTTCAGTTCGGAGAGGTTGGCTTTGTGGTCCCGTTCGCCGCGGTCGTAAAGGTAGCCGGCCAGCGCCACGGAACGCTTCTTCTTGGCGGTCTTTTTTGACGGCAGCAGCGAGACCAGCGCTTCCAGCGTTCGGTCGTAGCCGTCCAGCCAGTCCTCTTCCATCGAGAGCGCCGGCACTGCGGCGACCGGGGCCCCGGCGCGGAGCCCGGAGGCGATGCCCGCGTAATCCATCCCGGCCAGGTTCATGAAGGGAAGCCCGGTGACCAGCACGGCCCCGTAGCCTTCTTCGGCGGCGGAGCCCAGGAGCCTCGCTATCTTTTCCTCCGGGTTCACGTGCTGCGGCAGGGGCCCGGTCATGGTGCAGACCACGCGGTGGCGCCCCAGGGGGGAAAGCAGCGTCGAGTTCAGGTCGTGATTGCCGGCCAGCAGGTCCACTTTAGGGAGCACGCAGTTGAGGCCGTCTATCACCAGGCAAACGTCCGGCACGGCGTTCACGGCCAAATAGATCCCCAGCTGGTACGGCAGGATATAGGTTTTAGGGAATTCCCCGCTCATGGTTTTCATCGTGTAAATCCGTCTCTAGTCTATTAAATATAGCGCAGCGCGCCAATCCCGCGGACACATCCCGCGGACACAGGCGGCGGTAAATCCGGAGCGGGACGATCCCTGCCGGATTTCAGTGAAAAGCCCGGCTTTTGGTATTATAGCGGTAGGGTCCGGCCGCGGTTTTTCGGCAGCCGGTAAGCCCTATGCTGACAGGAGCCGGAGAGAAGAATTCCTATGTTCGCTTCCAGGTTGTTCCCGGACGGGAGATCACGGGCGCTTTCCGGGCTTGCCCTGTGCGCGGCCCTGTTCTGCGGTTTCATGGCCGTCAAAGCCGTGCGCGACCTGCTGACCTTCCTGGCCGTATTTTCCACGCCGGCTTTTTTCCTGGCGCTGTTGCACGCCAAAGTGCCGGTGGAAATGCCGCCGCTGGCGGGTTTCCTCGTCAATAATATGCGTTTCGTCTTCCCTTTTTCGGTATTTTTCTGGCTCTCCGGGTTTGCGCTCTCGCTGGGGGTCTGGGGCCGCAAAGAGTGGGCCAGGCGCGGCGCGGCCTATATGCTGTACCTGCTCAGCGCGGCCGCCCTGCTGCTTCTTGTTTTCCCCTGGCTGGTGATACCTCGCCCGCTGTTTTACGCCGGGGTTTCCCTGGCCCCGGAATTCAACTCCGCGGTGAGGGCGGCGGCCTTCATGGCCAGGATGATCTGCCTGCTGGGCGGAAGTCTGTGCCTGTGGTGGGCCCTGGCCCTGGACAGGAGCGAACTGAAAAAAGAATTCAAGACGGCCGGGGTTACAGCCCCAACTGGAGAAAGCGATGAAAAAGAACGCCTTTAAGGTCTTTGCCGCGCTGGCCCTCGGCCTGCTCTGCGCCGCGCGCCCGGCTTTTGCCGGGGGATTTAAAATGAACTGGGTGGAGAGCGAGGCCGTACTTGATAAGGACGGCAAAGCGCAGATCTCCTACACCGTAAGGTGGACCGGGCAGGGAGGGCAGCTGCACGGGTTCTACTTCGAGGGTTTCCAGGAAACGCCGGTGTTCGACTACGCGCACGCCTACGCGCTGGATTCCGGCGGCAACCGCTACCCGCTCGAGATAAACAAGCTTTCCGACAAGAAATACGACATAATCCTGGCCGGGGGCCGCGCCTTCACCTCCGGCGAGATAACTTATTTCTTCCGCTACGCGGCCGACCTGCAGGCCTCGGGGAACCTGACGCAGACCATGGCCGGGGCCAAGCGCCTGGCCGTGTTCAACTGGTCGCCGGTGCAGTGGGACGACGCCCTGGAGCACGAGGCGCTGGTGGTGCGCTTCCCCGTGGAACTGGCCTCGCCGGCGGTGGACGACAAGGTCCTGGCCGGGCTTGATTTCATGACCGAGAAGTTCGTGAACGAACGTTATTCCATAGATTACCCTTCCGTTAAGAACGCGGCAGGCAGGGACACGCTGAGCGTCCGGTTCTTCCGCAAGGCCCTGGAAAGCCGCTACCATTTCCAGGTGCAGGTCTATCTGAACGCCGCGAACTTCGACCTGAAGACCATGGCGTACGGCAGCCTCGCCAAGGCCGCCCCTTCGCGCACCAAATACATGCCGGCCCGGGAAAAGTATTATCTGAACCGGTACTTCCCCGGCGGCATGCTGGCTTCTCTCCCCGTAAGCAGGGGGCAGACGCTCATACTGATACTCTTCCTCGCCACGGCCTTCGTGGTGGTCCCGTTCTTTATCCTTACCATAAAGCACAACGCCATGCTGACGGCGCAGGCGGGGATCTCGCAAGTGAACTGGGACGGGACCGAATGGACCCCGCCTAAAACGCAGGTGAGCAGCTTCCGCGTGCCGGGCAAGGTGGCAAAAAACCTCAGCCCCGTGGAGGCAGGCGCCGTAATGGGCCTGCCGCTGGCCGAGATGCTCGGCCTCATGGTGGCCAATATGGAGCGCAAGGGCGTCATAAAAGTGAAAAGCTACTCCCCGCTTACGGTGGTACGCGTCCCCGGCATAAGCTCAAGCAACGACCCTTATGAAACCTCCCTGCTCGCCGCCATAACGCCCGACGGCACTCTGGACCAGGCCGGCGCCCAGGCCGCGCTTAAGACCATGGCCGCCGGGGTGGAGCAGAAGATCTGGGACTGCGACCTGGAAGCCACGCGCAAATATTATTCCGACGAAATAGATAAACGCGGCCGGCAGCCCATGGATACGGACAGCGGCTATTACTGGGGCGGCTACTACCGCCATTACCGCAACTACGATAACAAGGCCTACAATAACGCCGTAGTGGCCGGGGAGGGGCTGAAGGTTTCCATGCCGGCGGAAATGGGGGCCGGGTTCGATTCCTTCCGCGGTTCCAAGATGTGCTACGAAGGGGCTTTCGCCAATTCGGCCTGCCACGACGCGTGCCATTCGGCCTGCCACGACGCGTGCCACTCGGCGTGTCATTCCGCGTGCCATTCGGCCTGCCACGGGGCTTGCCACGGGGCCTGCGTAAGCAGCGGGCATTAAAGAGATCGGGATGCGGGAATAATAAAAACATGGGAAAAAGAGACTGGGTCAGGCGGGTGGACTGGGTGGACGGCTACGCCGCGCGCATAAGGCCCTACGTGCGCGTGCGCGAAGCGGATTCGCTGCTTATAAAGATCCCCAACCAGACGCATAAGCTGAACCCGCAGGGGATAAAGCTGCTCAAGTTCCTTTTCGACGGGGGCAGCGCCGTCGCCCTGGTGGAGAAATACCCGGAGGCCGAGCGCGAGCGCATTTCGCTCGACGTCTATTATTTCTTCCGCGACCTGATGGCCATCCTTAAGGGCTGCTACAGCGAGAAAGAGGAGCGGCGCGCGGTGGAGATAAAAGAATTCGCGCTGGGACACAATACCCTGCCGGTCCTGAGCGAAATAGCCGTGACCTACCGCTGCAACCTCGCCTGCCGCTTCTGTTACGCCGGCTGCGGCTGCCGCAAGGACGAGGAACACCCGGACCTGCCCGCCGCGGACCTGAAAAAGATACTGACCGTGATAAAAGAGGAGGCGGAAGTCCCGTCGGTCAGCTTTACCGGGGGCGAGCCGCTGCTGCGCCCCGAGGTGCCCGAACTGGTGGCGCACGCAAAGTCGCTCGGGATGTGGACCAACCTTATAACGAACGGGACCCTGGCAACGGAAGAGACCGTAAAAAAACTCCTGGAGGCCGGCCTGGATTCCTCCCAGGTCAGCGTGGAAGCCGGCGGCGAAGCGGAGCATGACGCGATAGCGGCCTGCCCGGGAGCTTTCAGGCGCACGGTGCGCGGTATAGAGACCATAATGAAGGCCGGCATACGCGTGCACACCAATACCACCATTTCGGCGCTTAACAAGAATTCGCTCGAAGGGGTGCTGGACCTGGTAAAAAGCCTCGGAATGGAAAAATTCTCCATGAACCTGCTGATGCCGGTGGGTTCGGCCGGCAAGAATTTCGACGAGACCTTCATCTCTTACAGCGAGGCCGGGCCGCTTGTGGAACGCGTGGTCGAGCTGGCCGAAAAACGGGGCCTTGAATTCATGTGGTATTCGCCAACGCCCATCTGTATCTTCAACCCCATCACCCGCGGCCTCGGCAACAAGGGCTGCGCCGCCTGCGACGGGCTGCTCTCCGTGGCCCCGAACGGGGATGTGCTGCCCTGCTCCAGCTACCCGAAACCTATGGGGAACATCCTCAAGGAGAGAGGAAGTTTTAAAAAACTCTGGGCCGGAAAAGAATTCGCCTGGTTCAGGGATAAACGTTTTGCCCACGAAAAATGCGCGGCCTGCCAGTACCTGGCCGTCTGCAACGGGGGCTGCCCGCTGTACTGGGAACGCACGGGCTACGAAGAACTTCTGGCGGCGCCGGCCGCGCAGGGGAGGGAACAATGAACATATTACCGCCGCCGCAAAAAGACGGGGAAATAAAATTCTTTTTCGCCAGGAGCCTGCCTTACAGGCCGCGGATGCTTCTTGTGGCGCTGCTGCTGGCGGCCGGTCTGGGCCTGCAGCTGACCATGGGGTTCTGGCCCGGCCTGGCCCTGCTGGCGGCGGGGATGCTGCTGGGAGTCAATTCCGGCTACGACGCCGCCCCGAGAATAACGGGGGAGGAAACCTGGGAGAAGGTAACTCCCGACGAATACGCCAAGGTGCGCCTGAAGGCCGACCAGCTGAAAGCCTGGGATGAGGACCTGTTCGACGGGACCAACCCCGCGGGGATATTCGGCTTCGCGGGGGCGGGCCTGCTGTGCGCCGGCGCGTACGTGGCAGCGGACAGTATTTTCAATTTCCCTTTCGGCTACTGGGTGTTCTTCGGCCTGGACGCGGCGGTGGTTCTGATGCCGCTGTGGTTCATCGGTACCAGGGAATATCTAAGGAAGGACCGGCTGATAATAAAGATAGGGATGCTGGAAAAAGTTCTGGCCGCGCTGAGCGACCCGAGCGACGTGCAGGTGCAGCCGATGCTTTCCCTTGACGCCACCAAAGACGGCGGGAAGGAGCCGGAGGACGCCAGGCTTATGGTAAAGCTTATCGGCGCCCCCGAGGATTTTTACGGCCTGCAGGTCCAGCTGTCCATAAACGGCGTGCAGGGGAAGGATTACCCGTACCTGTACTGTGTGCTCATAGCCAAAGCCGGCTCAAAGCTGCTGGAGGGCTGGGAGTCCTTCGCTTATCAGCCCGAAACCTCTTTTTTTAGTTCGCTCCTGGGAAAAGGGCTGACCGGCCTGGACTACGAGCCAAGCAGGTCCGGCGAGGTGGATATTATCGTGGTCCGCCAGCATACCACGCAGACCAGCGGCTATTTTACCCCGCCGGACACGGCGCTGTCGGTGGTGGATTACTCGCTTAAACTGGCCAGGGCCCTGGTCGCCAAAGCGGCGCCGGGAGTGCCGCCGCCGCCTCCGCGGGTTGTGCCGGGCGGGGGGATATAATAGAATATAGGTATCGGCATACTTGTTAATCAGGTCCGTGCCGGTCCGCTTCGCGCTAAGCCGCGGATCCCGCCGCGGCAAATAAAAGCGTGATGAACCGAGGTGCTTTATGTGGAACTATACCGAGAAAGTGTTCGAACATTTCAAGAACCCCAAGAACGTGGGGGAAATAGAGAACCCCGACGCCGTGGGCGAAGTGGGCAGCATAATCTGCGGCGACGCGCTCAAGCTCACCCTTAAAATAGACAAGGCCGCCGATAAAATAACGGACGCCAGGTTCAAAACCTTCGGCTGCGCCAGCGCCATAGCCTCCTCTTCCGCCCTTACCGAGATGGTTAAGGGCCTCACCCTGGACGAAGCGGCTAAGATAACCAACCAGCAGATAGCCGATTACCTGGGCGGCCTGCCCGGCGAGAAAATGCATTGTTCCGTGATGGGCATGGAAGCCCTGGAAGCCGCCATAAACAACTACCGCGGCGGCAAGCAGGAGAAGAAGATCATCGGCCAGGCCGAGAAAGTGGTCTGCAAATGCTTCAGCGTCACCGAGTCCGTCATCCTGAAGGCCATAAAGCTCAACAACCTGCACACCATAGAGGAAGTGACCAATTTCACCAAGGCCGGCGGCGGCTGCCGCCAGTGCCACGGCGAGATAGAAAAAATAATAAAAGACTACTGGGCCGAGGCCGAACATAAAAAGTTCGACAAAATGACCGTGGTCGAGAAAATTAAGATGATAGAGAAAGTCCTGGCCGAGGAGATAAACCCCAAGCTCAAGGCCGACGGCGGCTGGATGGAGCTGGTGGACGTGCAGGGCCAGAAGATAAAACTGCGCTTCCTCGGCATGTGCCACGGCTGCCCTTCCTCGAGCGCCACTTTAAAGAACGTAGTCGAGAAAGAACTGCGCGAGCGCATCGACCCCGCGATCGAGATCGAAGCGGAATAAATAGCCTTTGCTAGTTGAGCGGAGGGGCCGGCGGGGTTTTGCTCTGAACACCCGTTGGGGAAGGGGGCCCCGCCATAAGTTCCCAAGGCGGGGGGAACCGCGCAACGGTTCCCTGCAGTCCGGGTGGGCAGGGTAAAACCCCGCCGGCCCCGACTGGGTATCTCGCGGTTCAGTTTCCCCGGAGGATATTTTTATGGAAAAAGTCTATTATTTCGACAACAACGCCACCAGCCGCGTCGCGCCCGAAGTCGCCAAAGAGATGGAGCCCTTCTTCAACGACCTGTACGGCAACCCGTCCAGCATGCACTTCTTCGGCGGCGCCAACCAGAAATACCTCGACCTCGCCCGCGGACGCGTGGCCAAACTGCTCGGCGCCGAGCCCTCGGAAATAATCTTCACCAGCTGCGGCACCGAATCCGACTCCACCGCCCTCTGGTCCGCCGTCCGCGCCTGGCCGGACAAAAAACACATCATCACCACCAAGGTGGAACACCCCGCCGTACTGAACGTCTGCAAATTCCTGGAAACACAGGGCTACCGCGTCACCTACCTGCCCGTGGACAGCACCGGCCAGATAAACCTGGAAGACCTGAAAGTCGCGCTTACCCCCGAGACCGCCCTGGTCTCCATAATGTGGGCCAATAACGAGACCGGCGTGATCTTCCCCGTGGAGGAAGCCGCCCGCATCTCCCACGCCAAAGGGGCCATGTTCCACACCGACGCCGTGCAGGCCGTCGGCAAGCTGCCTATAAACCTCAAAGACACCAAGATAGACCTCCTCTCCCTTTCCGGCCACAAACTGCACGCGCCCAAAGGCATAGGCGTGCTTTACGCGCGCAAAGGCGCCCGCTTCGCCCCTTTTATGATGGGCGGCCACCAGGAGCAAGGCCGCCGCGCCGGCACCGAGAACGTGCCCTATATCGCCGGCCTCGGTAAAGCCGCCGAACTGGCCATGAAAGATCGGAA
>JAJZVJ010000430.1 GCA_021845705.1 bacterium | reverse complement strand
CCGTAGGGGACTTTCACCCCCAAGCGTGCGCGCATGCCGCGCGCACATAAAAAAGACCGGGCCTGTCCCCGGTCTTTTTTATTTACGCCGCAGGCCCGTGCGGGCTTAGAACCTGAAACCGGCGCAGCCGTTAACCAGCGCACGGTCATTCGTATAGGTAATACCGCCGCTGATATAGCCGAGCTTGATCTTCAGCCGCACCCCGGCGGTGATCCTCGCGCTGGCCACGGAGATCTTTTTGCCTATGAGCGCGGTGTCGCTTATCGTCTGGGCCTCAAGTTTTGTGAAATCGTAAGAGACGCCCATATAGGGCGCCGCCACCGGGACATTGAGGGAGAACAGCAGGCCTGTGTTGAAATGTATGGCGTAGAAATACCGATGGGCGGCCATGTTCGCCATCGTGGTAAGCATAGCGTTTATCTTATATTTCTCGTCGGACACTTTCCAGAGGCCGTAGCGCAGTCCGCCGCCGGCGACCGAGATCCCCTCGAAGACCCCGCCGCGCACGAAACCGTCAATGCGGTACGGCATGCCTATCTCCGCCTGCACCACGCCGAGGCCGAACATGCCGTTCTTCTTTAAGATCGTATTGCCGCTGGACGGCTTGAACTGGGCCGCCCCGCGCACGCCGATATCGAAACCCGCGAAGCCGAGCGGGCGCGCCGTCTGGTTTACGCCCGACCCCAGCAGGCCGCCGAGGTCGCGCGCGAACGGCTTTATGGACTCGGGGGTAAGATTCCAGGCATTGTCGTAATCGGCGGCCGCGGCCTGGGAAAGGCAGAACAGGGAAACCGAGAGAAAACAGGCGAATTTCTTAAGCATGATGTCCTCTGAAATTTACTCTTTCTCGGCCGCCCCGCCCAGGACTTCCTTGACGGTAGTAAGCCCGAGCAGGACCTTCTCCAGGCCGTCCATGGCTATAGTGCGCATCCCGTTCTTCATCGCTAATTCTTTTACCGGTATCGCGGAAGGGTCTTTCAGAATCTGCTGCCGGATCTCGTCATTGAGGATCAGGAGCTCGTGCATACCGACACGGCCTTTGTAGCCGGTATCCTTGCAGACGTCGCAGCCCTTGGCCCTGAAGATCTTGGCGCCGGCCGGGATCTTAACGCCGTTCGCCTCAAAAACCGCTATTTCCGCCGGCGTAGGGTCGGCCTCCACCTTGCAGTCCTTGCAGAGGCGGCGGGCCAGGCGCTGGGCAAGGACCGCCTTCATGGTGTTGGCCACCACGAAGCGCGGCAGGCCCATCTGCGTAAGGCGCTCAAGCGCCGAAGGGGCGTCGTTGGTATGGATGGTGGAGAAGACCAGGTGGCCGGTCATGGCGGCCTCGAGCGCGATGTGCGCCGTCTCCTCGTCGCGGATCTCGCCCACCATGATAACGTCGGGGTCGAGACGCATGAAAGAACGCAGCGCGGACGCGAAGTCGAATTTTTTCCCCTCTCCAAGCTTCACGTCGGGGTTGACCGGGACCTGGACTATGCCGTCGATATTGTATTCCACCGGGTTCTCCGCGGTAATGATCTTGATGTCCGGGCGGTTGACATGGTTAAGGCAGGCGTACAAAGTGGTGGACTTGCCCGAGCCGGTGGGGCCGCAGACCAGCACCAGGCCGAAATTCTTCTTGCCGCCGATGCCGGCGAACTGCTGCAGAAGCTTGGCCTCGGTGTCGGGCAGGAAGCCCATGATCTTGATATCGACGCGCACGGAGGAGCGGTCGAGGATACGCATAACGCAGGATTCGCCGAAGACCGTGGGCACCATTTCCACGCGGAACTCTATAGGGTTGCCTTTCGCGATGATCTGGATGCGCCCGCTCTGGGGGATGCGCCGCTCCGTGATGTTCATGGAGTTGGACATGATCTTGATCTTGGCGTTGATGGCCTGCCGGAAAGCCCAGGGGATGGAAAAAGAAGCCGGGCGCAGCATGCCGTCGACGCGGTAGCGGACGCCCACTTTCGAGGTCTTCCCGTTTGGGTCCTCGAACGGCTCGATATGGATGTCCGAAGCTTTTGTGTTGAGGGCGCCGAGGATGATGGCGTTGACCAGCTTTTCCACTTCCGGGGCGCTGGCGTCTATGTCGCTGATGTCTTTTTTCTCGGCCTCGGCCGCGAGGGAAAAACTGCCTTCCTCGGCCGGCTGCGCCTGGGATTGCTGGACGGATTCCACCAGCTGGTCCACCTGCGCGTTGTCCTGTTTGCCGTAGGCGGTATCCACGACCTTGAGGATCCAGGGGGCGAGCGCGAGGTACGGTTTAACGTCCAGGCCCGTCCGCAGGCCGATATCCTCGACTATGAGGAAGTCCCTGGGGTCCGACATGGCGAGGAAAAGAGAGTTGTCCTGGCGGGCGAAAGGCACGCCGAGCTGCTTGCGGGCGCTCTGCTCCGGGAGCAGCTGCACAACATCGGAAGGGGCCTCCATCGTGGAAAGGTCCACGGCTTTGAAGCCCCATTCATCGGCCAGCAGTTTGAGGAGTTTCAGTTCGGGAATGAGCTTCAGTTCTACAAGGACCTGCTGCAGCGGCTTGGCGTCCTTTTTAGCCGCCTCCT
>JAJZVJ010000429.1 GCA_021845705.1 bacterium | reverse complement strand
CGTGGATTCAATAGTGGAGGACGTGAAGTGGCTGGGCGGGGATTTCGAGGACCGCCTGTTCTTCGCCTCGGACTATTTCCAGCAGATGTACGACTGGGCCATGCAGCTGGTGAAGGCCGGCAAGGCTTACGTTTGCGACCTTTCCGCCGACGACATGCGCGCTTACCGCGGCTCGCCGGGCGAGCCCGGCCGCAACAGCCCTTTCCGCGACCGCGCCATTGAGGAGAACGTGAACCTGTTCGAGCGGATGAAGAACGGGGAGTTCGCCGACGGCTCGCGCACGCTGCGCGCCAGGATCGACATGGCGCACCCCAATATAAATATGCGCGACCCGGCCATGTACCGTATCGTGCACGCCGAGCACCACCGCCAGGGCAATAAATGGTGCATCTACCCGATGTACGACTGGGCCCACGGCCTGGAAGATTCCATAGAAGGCATCACCCATTCCATCTGCACGCTTGAGTTCGCGGACCACCGGCCGCTGTACGACTGGTTCATCGACCAGCTGGGCATCTACCACCCGCAGCAGATCGAGTTCGCGCGCCGCACTATCAGCAATATGGTGACCAGCAAGCGCAAGCTGCTGGAACTTGTGAAGGACAAGCACGTGGACGGCTGGGACGACCCGCGCATGCCCACGGTGTGCGGCCTGCGCCGCCGCGGCTATACCGCGAGTTCGCTCCGCGCCTTCTGCGACGACGCCGGTATTTCCAAGGTGCCCGGCATCTCCGATATCTGGGTGCTCGAGAACGCGCTCCGCAACGAACTGAACGTTTCCGCGCCGCGCGTGATGGCCGTGCTGAAGCCGCTCAAGGCCGTGCTCGATAACTATCCGGCCGACAAGACGGAAGAGATGGCCGTGGTGAACAACCCCGGCGACCCCGCCGCCGGCACGCGCAAGGTGCCGTTCTCGCGCGAGCTCTACATCGAGCAGGACGATTTCAAGGAAGTGCCGCCCAAGAAGTTCTTCCGCATGACGCCCGGGCAGGAAGTGCGCCTGCGCGCCGCCTATATCATAAAATGCGAAAGCGTGGTGAAGGACGCCGCCGGCAGCGTGACGGAGGTGCACTGCACCTACGACCCGGCTACCCGCGGCGGGGACGCCCCGGACGGCCGCAGGATCAAGGGTACTATCCACTGGGTTTCGGCCAAACACGCCCTGCCGGCGCAGGTGAGGCTGTACGACGCGCTGTTCACCAAGCGGAACCCCGACGACCTGGAGGAAGGGCAGGACTTCAAAGAGAATATGAACCCCAACTCTCTGGAAGTCATTGAGAAAGCTTATCTGGAACCGTCGCTGGCCAGGGCGGAGCCCGGCTCCCGGTTCCAGTTCGAACGCCTGGGCTACTTCTTCGCGGACCCCAAGGACTCCAAGCCCGGCGCGCCGGTGTTCAACCGCACCGTAACGCTGAAGGATACCTGGGCCAAGATAGAGCAGAAGGACCCGGCGGCGAAATAACGGACGGCAGACCATGAAACGGATAAAGAACGTAGTCCTTTTTTTTAATTCCAAAAGCGGTAAAGCGCTGGCCTATTCCTCAGCGATAGAGCGCAAACTGCGCGGCGCGGGGGTCAAGGTCCAGAGGGTCTGCGTTAACGACGCCTGCCGCGATATTAAAGGCGCCGACGCGGCGGTGACCGTCGGCGGGGACGGCACGGTGCTTTACGCCGCCCGCCACGTGATAAAGAGCGGCATCCCGGTGCTGGGCATAAACGCCGGCGGACTCGGCTTCCTCAGCGGCATGGAACAGAAAGAATTCATGAAAAGCGCCGGCCTTTTCCTGGCCGGCGGGTTCAGGAAAATCAAGCGCAGCCTGCTATCGGTGAGCGTGAGCCGCGCTAAAAAAGAGGTTTTCGGCCCGCTCCCCGCGCTCAACGACTGCGTGATACGGAGCCCCGAGGCCCGCGCCTTCACGCTGCGGGCCTCTTACGGCCGCCAGTTCCTGTCGGAATATTTCGGCGACGGGCTTATTATCTCCACTCCCAGCGGCTCCACGGCCTACAGCCTGGCCGCCTCCGGCCCTATAGTTATTCCCGACCTGGAGGTCTTCCTCCTTTCTCCCATCTGCCCGCATACCCTGACCCACCGTCCCATAGTCCTTTCCGCGAAGGAAGAGCTGAAGGTGACAGTGGTCGGCGGGCGCTCCGGGCCGCAGATCATGTCCCTCTCCATCGACGGGCAGGAAAACTTTATCCTCAAGCCGGGTGATGTCGTGCGGGTACTAAGGCACAAGCGCAGTTTTGAAATGCTGGCTCCCGCCGGCTTCTCCTACTTCGACATCCTGCGCCGAAAACTCAGCTGGGGAGAAAGATAGGGAAGGCGGACCGGGTATTGTTTCGAACGCCCGTTGGGGAGGGGAGGCTCCAGCCGAACAGGCTGGAGGGGGACCGCGCAACGGTCCCCTGCAGTCCGGGTTAGCGGGGGCATAAGTCCCGCCGCCGGCAAGCCCCCGGCATATTGGTATAATTACGTTCATGGAGACGGCGGGACAGGTCTTTCCGATAAAGGTGGCGCTGATCTACGGCGCCAGCCCCTCCGGCCACTACGC
>JAJZVJ010000428.1 GCA_021845705.1 bacterium | reverse complement strand
CCGATCTGCGTATTTTATCAGCCAGCCCGGCTCGGGGACCGTCTCTTCCCAGAGCAGGCGCCAGGCGCGCTGTACCGGGTAGGTTATGATCTTGCGGTCGGGCCGCTCAAAGACCATGGGCCAGCCCCAGGGGTCGAAATCCGCCATTTTTATCAGCCGGCCTTTCAGCCGCTCCTGGAAGAAATAGCACAGGAAGGCGGCGCAGTCCCTGACCGTCTCCAGGCCGCCCTGCGGGTTGGCGCCGGCTTTAATGAATTTAAGGCGCAGCCTGCGCTCCGCCTCGCCGAGTCCGTCGAGGTTGAAATATATCTTGCGGCCCAGTTCGTCTTCCAGGTCGGAAGCCAGGGTGAAGGCCCTGGAGATGAAATCGTCCTTACGGCTTTCTTCCTCGGTGGGCTGCGCTGCTGAGGACATTACGTCGTTGAAAGTCTCGATCTGGAACTGCGGGGCGGGAGAGGGGGCGGCCGTTTCCTGTTTTGTGCCGTAAATTTCAGGAAACTGCTGTTGCGTCCGGGTAATAGGCGGGGGCGCGTCCGGAACGCCCTGGCGCGGCTTTGCAAGAGGGTTTATGAACTGGTAGTTCCCCGCCGCGGTCTCCAGCCCCGAGGGGGTTTTTTGCGCCGGCGCCGGAGCGGACGGGGCCCCGGGCCCCGGCTTCGGTTCCTGCGCGGGGGCCGGCGAAGCCCGCACCGTGGGATCCGGCCGCCTTGCCGGTTCCGGCTCGGAGGGGGGCTGTTCGAACGTCCGGAACAGGCCGGCCAGGCTTTCCTTCGGGAACTCCGCGGTAAGGCGCCTGGCCGAGGCGATATCGGTCAGGGCTACCTGCGCGGTGACCGCCGCCGCTTCGGCCTGTTTGCCGGTTTTAAGAAGGGTAAGCGCAAGGTTGGCCAGGGCCTGGACCGCCGGGGCGAGCGCCGCCGAGCGTCTGTAGCAGGCTTCCGCCTGCGCCGCGTCCCCGGAGCGGAAATAAAGATTCCCGAGCTGGAAAAATATCCGCCCCGAGATCTGCGAAGGGGTGTTAAGCGCCGACCTGAGTACGGCAGCCGCGGCGGCCAGCCTGCTTTTATCCTTGGTCCTGAAAGCCTTTTTTGCCATAGCCGCGCCAAGGCCGGAAAGAGTCTCGGCCTTATCGAAGGCCGAAGCCGAGAGGCGCTGGAAAACTTTTTCGGCCTCTTCATCCTTGCCTTCTTCCAGGTCCAGCCAGGCCGACTCGATGGCCTTTTTTTCGTCCAGGGCGCCGGGGCCGATGGCGGCCAGGTTTTTCCTGGCCATGGCGGCGTTGCCGGTCTTGCGGTGTATGACCGCAAGGGCTAGCAGCGCCTCGGGGTCAGTGTCGTTCTTAAGAGAGTCGTAGGCTTCCTGCAGCAGGCCCAGTTCTACAAGCACGGAGCCCAGTTGGAAGCGCGCGCCGGAGGCCGGATTGCGCGCTACGGCCAGGTCGTACAGATAATGGGCCGCGTGGAGGTTCCCCATGGCGAATTCGCCGGCCGCCAGGCGCGCGTGGTCCCCCTGTATGTTCTTGCCGGCCATGCGGATATATCCGGCAAGCAGTGAAATTTCGTTCCGCGAAAGCGCGAAGGGCGCGGCGGAAAAGCGCGCCTTCGGATGGGACGGGTTGAAAACGAACGTTTCATGGCCCGGGGCGTGGAAAAAAAGCGCGGCAGTATCGGCCAGGCTCTTTTTTACGAAGGGCGGGTAAAGCAGGTCCTCGCCGGTAAAAGCGGGCAGGGCCGGCTGGCCGCCTTCCTGAACCTGCGCGAGAGTATAAAGGCGCGCCGCGCCGGCCTCTTCCGGCTGGAGCGGCAGCGCCGTAACCTCTATCCTGGAAAAAAGGGGCAGGGCGTCGCGCAGCGAGCCGGGGGCGCCTTCAAAAATGTTAGTATTGGGAGAGTTCTCCGACACACGAATATTCTATTATATTTCAATGCAAAAAATACTTGTGGTAGCCACGTTCAATCCGCACAAACTGCGGGAGATACTGGCCATACTCCCGGAGCTGCCGCCCGCGCTTAGGGCCCTTTCCGATTTTCCCGGAGCGGAGCCGGCGGCGGAGGACGGGTTGACGCTTGAAGCCAACGCCGTTAAAAAAGCGCTGTCCGCAGCGCGCTTCACCGGGTTCTGGGCGCTGGCGGACGATACCGGCCTGGAGGTGGACGCGCTGGCCGGCGCCCCGGGCGTAAGGTCGGCACGTTACGCCGGCGGGAACGCGACCCACTCCGAGAACAACGCGAAACTGCTCTCCGCGCTTGGCGGCCTGCCTCCGGAAAAGCGCCTTGCGCGGTTCTCCACGGTAATGGCGCTGGCTTCCCCGCGGGGCGAGCTTAAGATCTCCAGCGGCAAACTTGAGGGCCGGATAACGCAAGGGCGGCGCGGGCTCAACGGCTTCGGCTACGACCCCGTTTTTGAAGTCGGCGGCGGCCCGCGGACGCTGGCTGAATTTTCCGAAGCGGAAAAGAACCTGGTCAGCCACCGCGCGCTGGCCTTAAGGGGCCTGCTTCCGGAATTGCTGCGCCTGTTCGCGGCAGCCTGACTCCAAAATAAAAGGCTTCATCAGGCGCAAG
>JAJZVJ010000427.1 GCA_021845705.1 bacterium | reverse complement strand
GTAAAACTCACGCATATTCAGGGATGCATATTAGCAGTGAGTCCTAGCTGTGCTCGTCTTCCAAATTCGCGGTCGCAAGCCGACAGATCCCATTTAGTATAATAATAGCGCCGCCGCCGTCAGGCGGGGCGCTTATGCAGGAGAATTTGCCGGCCGGCGCTTCCCTGGAGGCCGCCG
Source organism: bacterium (assembly GCA_021845705.1). Classification (GTDB taxonomy): domain Bacteria; phylum Elusimicrobiota; class Elusimicrobia; order Elusimicrobiales; family UBA9959; genus UBA9959. Next base: position 2,400 of record JAJZVJ010000427.1, on the reverse strand, counting down.
CGGGATATCCGCCCGTGGTTGCCTGCATACTGAAGAACGGGATCAAGCTGCCTGTCCTGGAAAAGAATTTCGCCGCCGCTTCACTCAGGACGCCCTTATCGGCGCGGTGACGCGGCGCGCGAGTTCTTTGCCCCGGCCCGCGCGATGACCTTAGTGATAGGCGCCGCCGGGAAGTCAGACAAGCCGCTCTCGCCTTTAGGGCCGGAGGCCGTGCTGAAGTAAAACTGACGGGAGAACAAGATGAGCACAGATAAAAAAGACAACTGGAGTTTCCAATGGGACGCTTTCAAGAACGACGCTTCTTTTTTCGAGGACGACCTGTTCCTGTTCAAGCAGTGGATCTATCCGAATAAGTTGGAGGATTTCTCCGGCAAGACGGCGTTGGACTGCGGCTACGGGCGCGGCCAGCACCTTAAGATGATAGCACCTTACGTAAAGAAGGCCGTGGGCGTGGACCTTAACACGGCCGACGTGGCCAGAGAATACCTCAAGGAGCCCAACATAGAACTGCTTAGCGGGGACATCGCCGCAGTCTCCCTGCCGGAAAAATTCGACATCGTCTATTCCATAGGTGTGTTGCAGCACACCGACGACCCCTCCAGGTCCTTTGTCAACATAAAGTCACAGCTCAAGAAGGGCGGCCGGCTGATGGTGTGGGTATATTCGCGCGAGGGCAACGCGCTGAACCGCTTTTTGGTGGAGCCCATGAAGGAACTGGTATTCAAGCGGCTTGGCCGAGGCGCGCTGCTGGCCGTTTCGCGGGCGGTCGCCGCTCTGCTGTACCTGCCTGTCTACACCGTCTATCTGTTGCCACTCGGCTTTCTGCCTTTCTACGAGTACTTCGCCAATTTCAGGCGGCTGACGTTCGAGAAGAACTACCAGAACGTCTTCGACAAACTGAACGCGCCGCAGACCCATTTCATCGGCCGCGAAACCGTGGAACGCTGGTTTAAAGCGGACGAGTTCTGCGACGTGCACATAAGCAGTTACCTGGGCGTGAGCTGGAGGGCTTCCGGCACCCTGAAGTAGCGCCGGGCGCCGCGCGCCCTGAAAACCACGGATTTCTCAAAGCTCAATATAGGCTCCGGCCTGGACTCCTATTCCCGGTCTCTGCCCTGTCCCTGTTTTACGGCGTGTAAACGGCTGTCAGGGATTTGATTACATCGCCACGAGTTCAACGCGCCTGTTCTTGGCGCGGCCGGCGTCCGTCAGGTTGGTGTCCGCCGGGCAGAGCGGGCCCACGCCCGCCGGCTTCAGCCTTTTCGGAGCTATTCCGTATTCCCCGGTCAGGGCTTTTACTACGGCGGCGGCGCGGCCCGACGAGAGCTTCCAGTTGGCGACATAGCCGCCCACGTTGTCGGTGTGGCCCACCACGTAGAGCCTGAGCGAAGGGTCCAGGCGCAGCAGTTTGGCGATTTCCCTCAGTGCGGCCTCCGAACCGGGCTTTATCACGGTGCTGCCGGTGCCGAAATAGATGCCGTAGACAGCGGCCTTGCCCGAGGCCCTGATGCCGGACAACAGGCTGTTGGCGTCGGCCTTCACGGCCTGCTCCATGACCTGCTTCTCTATAATGTTCACCTCGTAGATCCCGTTGGCGGCGGCCTGCACGCGCACCCAGGTCTCGGCGCCGTCCTTGGCCACCTTCATGTCGGCTATCTCGCTGCCGCCGTCCTCATATTCGTAAAGCAGTTTGCCGCCCACGGCTTTTACCGCGTTGACGTAGTTGCGGACTATCTGGACGGGGCTGGGCAGTTTGCCGCCGATGGAATCGTCGGGGTAGTAGATTACGCGGTTGTAAGAACCCTCCACCGACTCGGTCTTCGACGGGGAGGTTTCAAACTCGTGCCGGTCGAACTCCTTGTTCTCGTAGGCGTAGATGTGGTAATGCGGCATCCTGTTGAAGAGCGCCGGGTCCCGGCTGCCCTCGGCGTCCTGCGGGTCGCCCGCCGCCAGGGCGGACGCCGCCAGCCCGCAAAACAGGATAAAGAGTGTTAAAACGCGCGATATTTTCATAGCCCCTCCTCTGAATGTCCGCCCCCCCCGGCGGGACGACAAAGTTAATCTAGCACTTTTTCCAGCCGCGCTCCAACCTCCCGGCGCGGCCCTTGAAGCGGACATGCCACGGCCATAGGCCAGAAAAAGATCGGTTCGAACTTCCGTATAGGCAGGCGGCGGCTTTCCGTCGAGTTCAAAAAACCTTGGCCGTCTGATGAGCATAGCTCCTGATACGGCACCGACGCAGGTCTTGGGAATTTATATTTAATCTTAATTCTGCGCGCGGCCGGATTCAACCGCGAAGTGCAACACCCTGCTTAAAAACTTCGGCCGGGGTCCTGTAGTCCAGGCATTTCCGCGGCCGCGTGTTTAGTAGATATTCTACTCGTTTTACCTGATCTTTGG
>JAJZVJ010000426.1 GCA_021845705.1 bacterium | reverse complement strand
AACTCGGGAAAGGTATGGGCGGAGTCGAAAGAGGGCGCGGGCTCGACTTTCTTCGTGGAACTGCCCCTCAAATAATTCAAGACAGATCAGTTCGCCGGGGAATGCGGCACCGCCGGGGAATAACATAAAAAGATATGCGGCCTCTGCGGCTGCATTGTCCTTAATATTGATAAATTCATCCCTATCATGTGGTTTAATGAAACTACCCCTTAAAGGGTATATCATTCCGGCAGATGATTATGTACAGTAGTTCCAGAGGGGCAAGCCTTTATCGGTTTCCTTGTATCTTATCAAGGCGCTGCCCTGAATGAAGTTAACACTTATGCCCGGCCGCGCCGACGGAGAACTTGTAGTCGTATACCTTGTTGCCCGCTGGTGAATTCGGCGGGCTAGTATTTATTTTTTTAGGGGGATGGGGAATGCAATCGCAGTATGAACGTACGGTTACCGGCGCGGGCCACGCGCCGGAAACCGCCTTTTTCCTTGTTTTTCTTCTGGATGACCGGCGCTACGCTATTGCCATGGAGGGCGTGGAGCGGGTGGTCCGGGCTTTTGCGCCGGCCCCGCTTCCTAAAGGCAACGCTTCGGTTTCGGGGCTCCTCAATATCCACGGGAGAGTGCTCCCGCTGCTGGACATCCGCCATATCTTCGGCCTGCCGGAAAGGGAATTGCTCTCCAGCGATTATTTTATTATAGCCGCCGGGCCGCCGGGGGCCTGCGCCATAGCCGCCGATTCTGTTCCCGGACTTGCCGGCTGCAGCCCGGACGAACTGCTGCCGGCCGATGCAGCGGTCCGCGGTAAGTACATAGACCGCGTGATAAAAGCGCAGGACGGCCTTATACTGATATTCGATCCCGCCCGCCTGCTGCCCCGCGAAGAATTGGCCGGCGCCGCAACTCCGGGGGAACCGCAATGAGCCCTGTACTGCCTGCTCCGGAGCTGGAGGAATTCTCCGCTTTCGTAGCCGGACGCACCGGGCTGCATTTTCCGCGGGAGAGACTGGCCGACCTGGAGCGGGCCATCGCCCGCGCGGCGCCGGAGCTGGGGTTTGCCGACGCCGGGACCTGCATCCGATGGTTCCTGGCTTCCCCGCCGGATAAAGAGCGGCTGGAAACCCTGGCCGCCCACCTGACGGTAGGAGAAACCTATTTTTTCAGGAACAAAGCGGATTTTGACGCCATTAAAAATATCATACTCCCGGCGCTTGCGGCCGGGAAGGCCGGGGACGAAGACGTGCGTATCTGGAGCGCCGGCTGCGCCACGGGCGAAGAGCCCTACTCCATAGCCATGCTCCTGGACAAATGCTCTCCGGAGCTGAAAGGCCGGGGCATGTCCATACTGGCTACGGACATAAATACCCGCGCGCTGCGCGAGGCCGGGCGCGGAGTTTACGGGGACTGGTCCTTCAGGGAAGTCCCCCGGCACATAAAAGAGATATATTTCACAAAAACCCGGGATAATAAACTGGCGCTGCTCCCCCGTATTAAAAAAATGGTCGATTTCTCCTATCTTAATCTCGTGGAGGACTCCTATCCCTCGCTGTTGACCGCCACCAACGCCATGGACCTGATACTGTGCAGGAACGTGCTGATGTATTTTAGGCAGGACCTTGCCGAGGGCGTGCTGCGCAAATTCCAGGCCGCGCTTAAGGACGGCGGCTGGCTGATACTGACCCCGGCCGAGGGGCCGCTGACTTTCCCCGCCGCGGTCCCGGGGCTGAAAATGGCGCAGCTGCCCGGGCTGACCGCTTACCGAAAAACCGCCGAGCAACAGCCGGTCTATGCTCCCTTATTTGCCGCCGAAGCCCTGGAGCCTGTTTTACCCCCGCCGCCCGCCGCAAAACCCCGGCCGCCTTCGCCGCCGGCCGCTCCGGAAAAGCGGCCGCTCGAAGAGGCCCGGACCCTGTACGGGCTGGGGCTTTATCCGGAGGCGGCGGGAGAACTTGAAACACTGCTTGCCGCCGAACCGCGGAACGGCGCCGGCCTCCTTCTTTTGGCCAGAGTGCGCGCCAACCAGGGCAGACTGGGCGAGGCAGGACAGCTCTGCGCAAAAGCCATAGAAACCGACAAGCTGGCTCCCCTGGCGCACTATCTTCTGGGAACTATTTTTATGGAAGAGGGACGGGGTAGCGAGGCCCGCATGTCACTTCGGAAGGCGCTGTATCTGGCGCCGGACCATATACTGGCCCTTTTGGCGCTGGGGAATTTATTCCTGCGCGGCGGAGCATCCGCCCAGGCAAGCAGGAATTTTAAGAGCGCCGCTGCCCTGCTTGAACGTCACAGCCCGGAAGAGGTACTGCCGGATTCGGAGGGGATGACGGCGGGCCGGCTGGTGGCGGCGGCGCGCTCCGCGCTGACGAGGTGCGCCGATGACTGAAATAGAGGAAAACCGGGAGACGCTGAAAAAACGGGCCGAAGCCATGGCCGCGCCCGCGGAAAATGGAACCGGCCCCGAAAAACATACGGAATTCCTGGAATTCTTGCTGGCCGGCGAACACTATGCCGTGGAACTGGCGTTCGTGCGCGAGGTCTGCGCCGGCAAACAGATAACGCGCATCCCCGGCGCGCCGCCCTTCCTGG
>JAJZVJ010000425.1 GCA_021845705.1 bacterium | reverse complement strand
GATCTGACCCTGTCGCCGCCGAAGAAGCCGCGCAGGAGGCCTTTGTAAAAGCTTTCCGCGGTCTTTCCTCGTATAAACCGGCCCATCCCTTTTCCTCCTGGCTTTTCCGCATAGCCCATAACGCCTGCATGGACGCTCTGCGCGCGGGCAATAAGACCGTTTCAATGGACACCGAAGATTTCCCCGACCTGCCGGACCGCTCGCAGGGGGTGGCCGAGAATGTGGCCGACTCCCTGGACGCCGGGCGCATAGAGGCCCTGCTGGCTTCGCTCCCTCCTTTATACAGGGAGGCGCTGATCCTGGCTTACCGCGAGGACATGGGCCCGGCGGAGATCGCCCGCGTTACCGGCGCGCCGGAAGGGACTATAAAGGCCAGGCTGTTCCGGGGCCGTGAACTTCTGAAGGCGAAACTGGCGGCTGTAAAAAGCGGGGATGCAACCGTTCGGGGACTTTGACCGTATTCCAGAGAGGACGCGATATGAAAGCCGATAAAACCGACGAACTTATAGCCCGCGCGATAGCCGCCCTGCCCTACAGCAGGCCTTCCGCCGGCTTCAGCGCCAGGGTGCTGGCCGGGCTAGAGTCCCCGGCCCCCCAGCCCCGGCTGGCGCCCGTATTAAAAGCGGCAGGGCTGGTAGTGACGGCTTGGGCTGCGGCGCTCACCTTTGTTTCGGCAAGGCTGGTTTACGCTAATTTCGCCGATATAGCGGCCCTCTTCATACAGCCGGGCGGCCTGGCGCAGGCTCTTAAGCTTGTGACGGCGCGCGCCGCGCTCCTGCCGGCTAAACTGGGCGCCGCCGCCGCGCTTGTGTCGGATATTCTTTCGGCCGCCGCGGCCGCTCTTCCGGCCTGGTACGAAATAGCGGCCGCGGCTTTGGTCTGTGCAGCGGCGATAGCGGCGCTGTCGCGCGGCGGGCGCCTCGCGGGCGGACGGATTTAAATTGTGAGGGAGGAAAGTAAAATGAAAAATATTAAAAAATACGTCATATTCGCGCTGGCCCTGGCCTGCTTAAGCCAGGCGGCCCAGGCGCGGCGGGGCGAGCTCAGCCACGAGCCCGTGTTCGTGGAAAAAGGCCAGACCCTGACCGGGGACGTGGCTACGGACAAGGCCATTACCGTGAACGGGGTGCTTAACGGCGACGCGACAGCCGTGGGCGGTTCCTCGCTGACGGTCAACGGCGTGGTTACGGGAGACCTTTCCGCTATCGGCGGCCCGGTATACGTGACAGGCCGGGTAAAGGGCGACGTTTCCAGCGTCGGCGGCCCGGTAGACGTCAGCGGCATAGTGCGGGGGGATGTCTCCAGCGTGGGCGGCAACGTGGAACTTTCCGGGGCCGGCGAGGTGGACGGGGATATCTCCGCGCTGGGCGGCTCGGTGATCAAAGGCGCCGGGACCACTCACAAGGGTGAAGTCAGCAGTTTCGATATGCGGGCCGTGCGCAAGGTTCTGCCGCGCGTCCTCAGGCTGGCGCGCTATTCGGGCGAGCGCGAACACGGGGTCAGCCCCTTGTTCGTGGGGGGCCTTGTGGGCATAGGACTCCTTGTTTTCTTCTCCATGCTGGCCACCGGCGCCCTGCTTCTGCTGCTCCCGGCGGTCTTCTTTCCCAGGAACGTAGAGAACGCTGCTGCCGTGATCTCGGGAGATATGTGGCGCGCCTGCGGCATAGGGGCGCTTATGGTGGTGGTTTTCTTCCCGGGGCTGCTGATGATGACGGTTTCCGTGCTGGGGATACCGCTTATCCCGTTCGCGCTTATGCTGTACGCCGCCGCGGCCGTGCTCGGCCTTAGCGCTTTCAGCGTGGTGCTGCAGGGCAGGTTCTTCGAGGGAATAAAGAAGAGCGGGCCGGCCGGCCTTCCCGGTAAAGTAGCCGCCGGCTACGCCATAATAGCCGGGCTGATGTTCTTCGGGAAGGTCATACCCCTTGTCGGAGGGATACTTTCCCTTATAGGCTTCATGCTTTTGGCTTTCGGGACCATGCTGGGCCTGGGGACAGCCTGGATGACCAGGATGGGCAACCAGCCCCATACCCCGGCCGCGCACCCTGTTCAGCCTGTTACGCCTCCGGCACAGTAGAACGCCCTAAGGCGGTAGGAAGAGGCCTCCCAGGGGAGGCCTTTTCTGTTCTTGCGGACAGGCTGCGCTTACAGGGATAGGCCAAAAGACCCAGACGCGGCTTGCCCTTAAGGCTCATGCGGTATATGGCTTATGCGGATATAATTTTAAATAGGCGTAAATATGTGTGAGTTCTGGCGGTTCTTTTAGTAGAATTACACTATTCAACACCATAAGGCGGATACTGAATGAAAAAACTTAACGGACTACTCGCGCTGTCTTTTTTAAGCGTCCTCACCACCGGGGCTTTCGCCCTGGACCTTAATAAGCCCCTTCCCAACTGGATAGATAAGAGCCGTGAAACTTCGGACGGCAAGCCGCCGGTCATAGACCAGACCAAGGCCGCGCCTCCCACCGGTTTCCGCCTGACGGCCGAATACGAACCGGTCGCCGCCGTTGTAATAGGCTGGGCCGGCTACACGGACATGCTTTCCGCCATCGGCAGGGCAGCTACGGGCCCCGGCCACG
>JAJZVJ010000424.1 GCA_021845705.1 bacterium | reverse complement strand
GAACTGTCCACCGCGCGCGCCACCAGCGTAGTCAAGTTCATGCTGACCGAGAATTTCAAACCCAAACGGCTGTCAGCCGTGGGTTACGGCGAATACCACCCCATAGTGCCCAACGACACGGAGGTGAACAGGAAGAAGAACCGCCGGGTGGTGTTTTTTATAAAGACCAATCCTTACCCCGACGCTCCCGCGGCCGGACCGCCGGGGCTGATAGGGCCGGCGGCCGCTTCAACCGCTACGGTAAAGCTGCAGCCCGAAGGGGAGAACGCGGCGGCGGCAGCTCCCGCCGGCGGGGCGGAGACCCCTGTGCCCGCCGGCGAACTTCCAAACGTGGAGGGAGAGTAGCGCGTCAGGGCTGAATGAAGTTCAAAGTCCGGAGGCGCGGGTTAAACTGACCATGAAAAATAAATTTATACGCACATTGGCCGTAGTCCTGCTTGCCGCGCCGCTGGCCGGGTGCATGGGCGGGCTTAAACGCCTAAAAGTGGTGGACTTCACTGACCAGCGCGTCGGGGACCTTTCCCTTACCAAGAAGGTGACCGGCAAGCGCGAATTCCTGTTCTTCTCCACCACGAAGATGAACATCTTCCTGGACGGGAACATCCAGGGCGTGATCACGGATTACAAAGGCAACCCTATCGAGGGAGTCACCGTGAAAGTAATGCCCGATGTAAGCAAATCCCAGGCCGGCGGGGATGGCGGGCCCGATTTCGGGGCCCCGGAGGAGAACGCGAATTCTTCCATAAACCTCTCTTTCGCCCCCGGGATAAGCGACACGATGGGGCTTTTCAAGATACATTTTTCCCTGCCTGTGACGGACAATGTCGTGGATGTGCGCGGCAAGCTGGTCTATAATCCCGGCTGGGACCAGCAGAAACTGAACCTGGGCAAGGCGTATGAACCCCAGATGAAAGAATCCCCTTTCCGGCTTTACTACAGCCTCGACACGGGGTTCCTGGCTTTTGCCGAAGGCGTGCGGAAGATAATAGTGCAGCCCGTAGGGGAGGGACAGGGGCGCATGCAGAGCCTGCCCGGTTCCAGGGCCCCGGAGCCCGCCAAGCCCGCGGCCGCGGAAGGCGCGGCCCCGGCAGCCGCCGGCGACGCCAAGGCCGAAGAGGACCTGTTCAAAGGTTTCGATTTCGGGCAATGAACGGCTCCCGCCTTACGGCCGCCTGGCCGGCGCGCTAAAAATACTAAAATATAGGGATGAAGAAAGTCGTTGTCGCCATGTCCGGCGGCGTTGATTCCTCCGTTACCGCGGCCCTGCTCAAGAAAGAGGGCTTCGAAGTAGTGGGCGTGACTTTGCGGCTTTTCGCGGAAAAGCGCGGGGCGGTCAAATGCTGCGGCGGGGCCGACAGCGCCGCCAAAGCCCGCGCCTCGGCGCAGGCGCTGGGCATACGCCATTATTTCAAAAGCGCCCAGGAGCTCTTTTCTAAGACCGTGATAGATAATTTCGTGCGGGGTTATTTAAGCGGCTCGACCCCTAACCCCTGCGTGGAATGCAACCGCCACCTTAAGTTTTCCTACCTTTACGAGATAGCCCGCTCGATGGACGCCTCTTTTCTCGCCACGGGCCATTATGCCGTAATTAAAAAAGAGGCGGGGGAAACGGGGCTTTACCGCGGGGCGGACCCGCTCAAGGACCAGAGCTATTTCCTTTATTGCCTGGGCAGGGAGCAGCTCGACCGCGTGCTTTTCCCTCTCGGCGGCATGACCAAGAAAGAGGTGCGCAAAATAGCTTCCGACCTCTCGCTGCCTTCCGCCGCTGAGCCTGAATCCAACGATATCTGCTTCGTCACCGAAGGTAATTACGACCTCTACCTGAAGAAGACCGCCGGGATAAAACCCCGCCCCGGCTATATACTGGACCAGGCCGGCAAACGCATAGGCAGGCATAACGGATTCTATAATTTCACCATAGGCCAGCGCCGCGGCACCGGGGTTTACGGCGGAGCCAGGCTTTATGTGACGGAACTCAGGCCGGAAACCAACGAGGTCGTGCTCGGCACGCTCGAGGCGGCCCACGGGTCGGGTTTCCGCATGTCCGGGCTGAACTGGCTGGCAGAGATCCCGGCAAAAGACTTCAGGTGCTCGGTCCAGATACGCTACCGCCACAAGCCGGCCCCCTGTTCGGTAAGCATCAAGGCCGGCGGCAGGGCCGAAGTGCGCCTTGAGAAGCCGCAGTTCGCGCTGGCGCCGGGGCAGGCGGCGGTATTTTACGAAGGCGGCAGGGTGCTGGGCGGCGGGATAATACGGGAAGAACTGAAGGCTGAAGCGTAAAGGCTTAAAGAGCTACGGAGGAAAAGCTATGAAGAAAAAGGTCATAGGGGTTATTTTCGGCGGGAGATCCCCGGAGCACGAGGTTTCCATAGAGTCGGCGAAGACCGTCTGCTCTAAGCTTGAGAAAGCCGGTTTTTCCGTGCTGCCTTTCTACGCGCCGCGCCGCGGGGCCTGGAGACTTGTTGATACGAAAGACCTGCTTTCGGGAGCCGCGCTGAAAGGGCCTGAGATAGAACCTTCCATCGGCGGCGGCTGCTTCGTCAAAAAGGGCGGCGGCAGGGTCAGGCCGGACGCTCTTTTTCCCATAATCCACGGCTCTA
>JAJZVJ010000423.1 GCA_021845705.1 bacterium | reverse complement strand
CTTCGACGGGAAGCGAAATGATGATCCTGGCCCCGCCGCCGGGGGGATTCTCCAGGCTCATTTCCCCGCCGTGACGCCGCACTATCTGGTCGCAGACAAAAAGCCCCAGGCCGGTGCCGCCCTTCTCCTTCCTGGTAGTGGCGAAGACCTTTACCCCGCCCTTCACCAGGTTTTCAGGAAAGCCGGGGCCGTTATCCGTGATCTCGGCCACTACATTCTTCCCCTCGGCCCTGGCCGCGATCCTGACTTTCCCGCCGTTAGGCACGAAGGAAAGAGAATTGGACAGCGTGTTTATAAAAACCCTCTCTATATGAACCCGGCTCATGCACAGAGGCGGCAGACCGTCCGGGAAATCCAGTTCCAGCGAAGCGCTCTTTTTCCTGGCCGAATAATCCATCAGCAGGGCCGCGCCCTCGGCGGTCTCCTTCAGCGGCGCTTTTTCAAAGGTGTATTCGCGGCCGCGCACTATGCTGAGCGCGGCGGAGATCAGCCCCTTCGCGTACCTGGCCCCCTTAAGGATGCGCTCTATGTCCTTCCGGTCGGGAGTTTCGGCCGAGATGGAAAGTTCGGCGCTCAGGAGGATCACGGACACCGCGTTCCCCAGGTCGTGCATGACGCCGCTCGCCAAAGTCCCCACTTCGCCCGCCGAAGCGGTCTTGACTATCTCGCTTTCGGTCTCGGTTATCTTTTTCTCCAGGGATTCCACCTGCCCGCGTTTGAAGGCCAGCCCGGCCTCCGCCCTTTTCCTGGACTGCGCCGTGGTGTAGACCACGCCGCCGGAAAACGCAAAAACGGCTATTTTCACGCCCAGGGAGAGCACGCCGGCCAGGTCCGCGGCGGCCACGGGCCAGGACATAACTGTCACGGACAGCGCGCAGAGGAACACCATCCCGGCGGCGTCTTTAAAGCTGGCCATAAGCGACGCCGCGAAGACCGGGAGGAGGTAAAGCACCCAGAAATAGGAGGCCCCGCGCCCGGAGTAATACAGCACGCCGGTTATCACCCAGAAATTGACCAGCAGTATCAGGTCTATCAGCCACAGGTTCACGGAAGAGCGGCGCCGCAGCAGGTAGTTGAAAAAGAAGTTGGAGCCAAGCAGCAGCAGGAAGAAATAGAGAATGCGCGGGTACACTATCTCCGGGTTGTCGCGGTAGAAGTAAGCAAGGCCTATCATGAAAACGGCGAAGATCACCTCGTAGGAGTTGCGCGAAAAGCTGGTGACCTCTCCCCTGTCCAGCGCCCTGAAGTAGTTTTTCATAGCCTTATCAATTAAAACAACTTAATACCCGCCAAGGCAAGGGAATAGAAGAACCCCGGCCGCGGGGCAGGCCGCGTCCGGCGCCCGCGCGCCCGCGCCCCGTTTTTGCCATCGGCAGTTTCCGGTCATCTATTGTATAATGGTCCTATGACGGTCAATCCCGCGCCCCCCAAGCTGCTCAGGTTCGATAAAGCCCAGCTTTTTAATTTTTTCTTTTTCGGGATACTCCTCTTCCTGCTTTACCAGCTGCTGCGCATCCTGTCGCCCTTCACCGGGGCCATACTGGTGTCGGCGACGCTCGCGCTCATCTTCTACCCGCTCAACCTCTGGGTGCGCAGGCATGTGATCGGCAACCACACCGCCGCGGCCGCCCTCTCCACCGTTACCGCCGTGCTGACCGTAGTGCTTCCGCTGCTGGTTTTCGGCTGGCTGCTCCTGCGCGAGTCGCGGGAATTCTACCCCAGGACGAACCAGTGGCTGACCAACATCTCCCAGCGGGACCTGCAGGTGCAGCTCCCCGAAACCCTCAAGAATTATTGGGACCTGGACCTGGCCGACATAGTGACGACGAACCTTAAGACCATCCAGGGGAACATCACTAGCTCCGGTACGGTCATCTTCCGGAACATATTTTTCTTCCTTATCAGCTTCGTGGTAATGACGTTCACTTTGTTCGTTTTCTTCCGCGACGGGGAAAGGTTCCTGCACTGGCTGATAGACATAATCCCGATGGACCAGGAGTACAAGCACAGGATAGCGGGCCAGCTCTACATGACCACCATGGCGGTGGTGCGCGGCCTGCTCCTGACCGCGGCCTTCCAGGGCCTGACCGGGGCGCTCGGCTACTGGCTGGCGGGCGTTCCCGCCCCCGCGCTTTTCGGGGCGCTCACCTCTTTCGCGGCCCTGGTCCCCTTCGTCGGGACCAGCCTGGTGTGGCTGCCGCTTTCAGCCGCCATGTTCTTCTGGAAGGGAATAAAGGTGGGACTGTTCGTAATGCTCTGGGGCCTTATCGTGGTAGGGCTCCTGGATAATATCCTCCGCCCCATACTTATAGGCAAAGGCGCCAAGCTGCCCATCTTCCTTCTTTTCCTCGGCATTTTCGGCGGGATGAAGGTTTACGGCCCGCTCGGCCTTTTCATGGGGCCGCTCCTGATCTCCTGCGTTATAGTTTTCCTTCAGATCTACCGCGAGACCAAGAACCTCCCGCATATCCCCGAATAAAGCCGGCTCCCCCCGCAAAACAGGACCACGGCCCGGCCGTGGTCCTTTCGTCCCGCCGGGACCTGTTCCCGCCCGCGGCTACCTGCCTTCCTCGAACTCGGCGCAAAGTTTCCTTATCGGGCAGCGCCCGCATTTCC
>JAJZVJ010000422.1 GCA_021845705.1 bacterium | reverse complement strand
GCTTAGCGGGCTACCCCTTGGGTAACATTCTTAATTGATTTGACAGGGGGCACGCACGCGCAAAAAGGATCCTGACCGCCCCCAAAGGGGCAAACCGCCCGGACCGAATGTCGCGCGCCGGCGGACGGCCGGCAAACCTTTTCGCCATAAAACTGAGAGCCCCCGGGAACGGGGGCTCTTCAATTGGCGCACGGGCCAGACCGCATTTTACCGCGACCGCGACCACATCAGGGGCGACCGGGAACCGCGAAACACCGCCGCGAGGGCAGGACCGGTAACACCCACCGGGAGCAGGAGGCCGCCAAAGGGCGGGCGCCGCCGAACCGGGACCCCGGCAACCGCGCCGCCCTTAGGGCGGGAGACGGACCGGAGAACACCCAGGAGAACGCGCCACCGCGACCGCTGAAACGCCGACGCCGCAAGACGCCAAGCCTGCACTGGCCGCGAACCTGGGGAAACCGCGCCGTGGCCGGGGGCAGAACCCCGCAGGCCGGACCGCAACCACCGAGAACATCTCGACCGCACACCGCCGACGCGCTTTAAAGAGAACAAGACTACAATACGAGTATAACAGACGCTCCTTGACTTGTCAAGGGGGTGTTTATAAAATATTTTTTAACGCATTTTTACGTCGGACGGCTGTAAGATATCGCGGCGGGGACCGTATCCATTCATGATCCCGATATAATTTCAAGAAAGAGCTGGCCGTATTTTTCGACGCGTTTTTCGCCCATGCCTTTCAGGCCGCGCAGCTCGTCCAGCGTACGCGGTTTTTTCGCGGCCATTTCTATAAGCACGGTGTCGTGGCAGATGACGTAGGGCGGGATGCCCTTCTTGTCCGCCACGCCCCTGCGCAGGGCGCGCAGTTTTTCGAACAGGTCCTTGTCGGTCTCCAGGAAGGAGACCCCGGCTTTTTCCGCTTTCTGGAAAGCTTTGGCTTTTTTCTTCCCGGCCTTTGGCGGCACGGGCAGGCCCAGGCGCACCTCGCCTTTGTCCTGGCACAGGGCGCGGCCCGCGGCGGTAATGCGGAGCAGCGGGTATTCGCTCTCTTCGGTGACTTCAAGGTAATCCTGCACTATAAGCTGGTCTATCCAGGAGCGCACCGCCGGTTCTCCGGCCTCTTTCAGTATGCCGAAAACTTTAAGCTGGTCGTGGCCGTTGCCCGTCATGCGGTCGTTCACGCGGCCCAGCAGCAGGTTCACCACGTAGCCGGTGCCGTAACGGCCCTCGGCGCGCCAGGCGGCGCTTAGAACTTTTTTAGCGGTAAGCCTCGCCTCTTCTTCGGACAGGCCCTTGGTCTCGCCCAGGCAGACGTCGCAGGCCCCGCAGCTTTCTTCGGCGCGCGGCTCCACGGGATAAGGCGCGCTGAAATGGGCGGCAAGCTGGCCGTGGCGGCAGACAGGGGCTACGGCGTAGCGGCCTATGTCCCGCAATTGTTTTTCAAGCGCGCGCTCGCGCTCGGCGGAAAGCGTAACGTCTTTTTTCGCCATCCAGCGGTGCGTGGCCAGGTCGGCGGCGGAGAAGAGCAGCGTGCAGTCCGCGGGCAGGCCGTCGCGCCCGGCGCGGCCGCTCTCCTGCTGGTAATGCTCCACCGAGCGGGGGGTGTTGGCGTGCACCACGTAGCGCACGTTAGAACGGTCTATGCCCATGCCGAAGGCTATGGTGGCCACTATCACGTCCAGCCGCTCGTTCACGAAATCGTCCTGCGCCTTCCGGCGGTCCTCGGCGTTAAGGCCGGCGTGGTACGGCGAGCTGGAAACGCCGTCCTTTTTAAGCCCGGCGGCCAGGCGCTCCACGTCCTTGCGGGTCTGGGCGTAAACTATCCCCCCCTCGCCCGGGTGGCGGCGCACCACTTCGAGCACCTGCTTAAGCTGGTCGCGGCGCGGGAAAGCTCGGTAAACGAGGTTTGGCCGGTCCGGGTGGCCTATCAGTATTTCCGGGTCGCGCAGCGCGAGCTGGGTGCGGATATCTTCCCGCACCACGGGAGTGGCGGTGGCCGTAAGCGCCATGCGGGCCGCCTTGGGGAAAAGGTCCAGCGCCTCGGTAAGGCGGCGGTATTCGGGGCGGAACTCGTGGCCCCAATGCGAGACGCAGTGCGCCTCGTCCACGGCGGCGAGGATAAGGCGCGGGGCCAAGGTTTCGTAAAGGTCGCCGGTGAGCAGGCGCTCGGGGCTTACATAAAGAAGTTCGGTGGTCCCGTTGGCCAGGTTCTGGTAGGCTTCCCTTTTGGGAGCGGCTTTTAAATTAGAGTGGAGTGCGTCGGCGGCCAGCCCCGCTTCGCGAGCGGCGGCCACCTGGTCGTCCATCAGGGCTATGAGCGGGGACACCACCAGCACCAGGCCTTTGCCCATGGCGGCCGGCAGCTGGTAGCAGAGGCTTTTGCCGCCGCCGGTGGGGAGCACAACAAGGCAGTCCCGCCCGGAAAGCGCGGCTTCTATGGCCTCTTTCTGCAGCGGTTTAAAGGCATCGTAGCCCCAGCGCTTTTTTAAGATCTCTTCAGGGGACATTCATTATATTATAGCAGGCGCAGGAGAGATGACAACTCCGCACCGGGAACCGCGCCTTTCATACGGCCCGAGACGAGAGAGGGCGAACCGGATAATTTGCTATAATATTCCCGTAG
>JAJZVJ010000421.1 GCA_021845705.1 bacterium | reverse complement strand
CTATGCAAGGATGGCCGCGGCCTCGAAAGCCAGCGAGACCTCCGAACCGGTGGCGATAAGTTCCAGGGCGGGTACGGTCGACGGACCGCGCAGGAGGTAGGCCCCGCGCTTCACGCCTTCGGCGATCTTTTCCCGGTATTGAGTGTAAAGCGGCAGTTTCTGCCGTGAAAGAGCCAGGCAGGCAGGTCTTTTAAGCCGGACGGCGGCTTCCCAGGCGTGGAGGGTCTCCCACGCGTCAGCCGGGCGCAGCACCAGCAGGCCCGGGATCAGGCGCAGGCTCATCAGGTGCTCCACCGGCTGGTGGGTAGGGCCGTCCTCGCCCAGGCCTATGCTGTCGTGAGTGAACACGAAAACGGAAGGGACCTTCATCAGCGCCGCCAGGCGCAGAGCCGGGCGCATATAGTCGGAAAATACCAGGAAAGTGGCGCCGAACGGGATCAGCCCGCCGTGCAGGGCCATGCCGTTAACGATGGCGCCCATGGCGTGTTCGCGTATGCCGAAGTGGAGCGTGCGCGCGGGTTCCTTGGCGAAGTCCGTCTTGGTGGAGCCGGCAAGGTCGGCGGAGCCGCCGGTGAGGCCGGGCAGGGCAGCCGCCATGAGGTTGATGACCTTGCCTGAAGCCTCGCGGGTGGCCATAGGCTTGTCGAAGAAAGAATTGTCCGGTTTAAAAAGGTTTTCGGGGATGTCGCGGCCCAGCATCGCTTTAGCGAGGTCGGCTTTTTCAGGCATGGTCTCGCCGTATTTCTTCCAGAGCTTAAACCAGCGCTTGCGGTCCTTTTCTCCGGCCGCGGCCTGCTCGGAGAAGCGCGCGCGCGCCTCTTCGGGTACGAAGAACGGCTCCGTGGACGGCCAGCCGAGCCTTGCCTTGGTGGCGAGTATCTCCTCGGGCTTGAGCGGCTCGCCGTGCACGGCGCAGTTGTCCTGCTTGGGGCTGGCCCAGCCGATATGGGTCCTGGCGATTATGATGGACGGTTTTTCCGTCTCGCGCTTGGCCTTGCGTATGGCGGAGTCTATTTCCTCAAGACTGTTGCCGTCCTCTACTTCGAGCACCTGCCAGTCCTGGGCCAGGAAGCGTTTTTTCACGTCTTCGGTGAAGGCCAGGCCGGTGGAACCTTCGATGGTGATGCCGTTGGAGTCGTATAGGCAGATCAGTTTGCCCAGCTTGTTGTGCCCCGCGAAGGAAGAGGCTTCGTAGGCGACGCCTTCCATCAGGTCGCCGTCGCCGACCAGCACATAAGTAAAATGGTCCACCAGCCGGAATTCCGGAGTGTTAAGCTTTTCCGCCATGAGCTTTTCGGCGAGGGCGAGGCCCACGGAATTGGCGAAACCCTGTCCCAGCGGGCCGGTAGTGGTTTCCACGCCCGCCGTGTGGCCGTATTCCGGGTGGCCCGGGGTCAGGCTGTCCAGCTGGCGGAATTTTTTCAGGTCCTCCATAGTGAGGCCGTAGCCGTACAGGTGCAGCATGGAATAGAGCATGGCGGAGCCGTGGCCCGCGGACAGTATGAAGCGGTCGCGGTCGAACCAGGCCGGGTCGGAGGGGGTGAACTTCAGGTGACCGGCCCAGACGGAATAGGCCAGCGGCGCGGCGCCGAGAGGCAGGCCCGGGTGCCCTGAATTGGCCTTCCCAACCATGTCTATGGAAAGCGTCCTTATGGTGTTCACGCAAAGAAGATCGGTAGGATCGAATTTCATTGTTTCTCCAGTAATTTAATTTTCCACGCCTGCAAAGCAATGATGGTTTTGGCATCTTTGATGACGCCTTTCTTCAGAAGTCCCCAGGCTTGCTCAAAAGCCATGATCTCAACGTTCACGAACTCATCGTCGTCGAGGTCCTGGTGCGTGCCTCCTCGCAGCCCGGAAGCCGTATATATATGCAGGACCTCGTTGGAAAAAGCGGTAGTAGGCCAGAAAGAGATCAGCGGCTTAATGCTGGCCGCGGCATACCCGGTTTCTTCTTTAAGTTCCGCCTTGACCCGGCCCAGCGGCTTGTCCGAAGCAGAGTTCAATTTGCCTGCCGGTATTTCTAAAGTAGCTTCCGCGACAGGATACCTGTACTGCCTGACAAAAACAATTCTCCCGTCGTCCAGCACCGGCAGCACGGCCACGGCCCCGGGATGCGACATAAAAGCCCGCGTAGCCTTCTTTCCGTTAGGCAGCAGCACCGTATCCGCCCTGAAATCCACCGTGCCGGAGTAGACCACGCGTTTCTTGTGGAAATTTTCCTTGAGCCCGGCATGGGCCGTTCCTTTTTTAGGCATGCCACAATTATATAATTTCCGTAAAACCCCCCGGCTCAATAAATCATCAATTCATGGTTTGCCCTGTGTCTGGCGCGGGGGACGCGGGGACCGGAACGCAAAACACGGGCTCGGAGCATTGTCGCTTCGCTCCACGCGCACACCGTGCTCGGCCCTCGTCTCTCGGCCTCGTCGCTTACGCAAGCCTCGGCCTCCGAGACGGTTTTGCTTATCCGGTCCCCGCGTCCCCCGCGCCGGCCCCCGCGCTTATGCAAGCTCGGGCCTCCGAGAGGGTTTTGCCAACCCGGTCCCCCCTGCAGCCCGCGCCCGTTCTTGCCTTGCGCATCCACCATATCTCTTGAACTTTAGCCAATAAATGTCAGGTAACGGAGGGGGAGACCGCAGGGGCC
>JAJZVJ010000420.1 GCA_021845705.1 bacterium | reverse complement strand
GAATCGCGGCTCTGCCAGAACTGTAAGTCGGCCGCGTAGGCCAGTGGCCCTCGTTTTTTGGGGTCTTTTTTTATTAGAAATGCACCTATCTAGAGTTTTTTCGGCGGAATTGGTCGGCATCGAAGCCGGCCTTATCGAGGTAGAAACCGACCTCGGCGTCGGCCTTCACGAACTAAACATCGTCGGCCTAGCCGACAAATCCCTCTCCGAAGCCAGGGACCGCGTGAGCTCCGCCATCAAAAACAGCGGACTGAAACCGCCTAACCGCGAAAACCGCCGCATCACGGTCAATCTGGCCCCGGCCGATCTGAAAAAAGCCGGGAGCCATTACGATTTAGCTATCGCGGTCGGCTATCTTCTGGCAACTGAGCAAATAAAATCCTTCGACACCGCCGACAAACTCTTTATCGGCGAGCTCGCCCTGAGCGGCGCCTTGCGTCCGGTGGCCGGAGCTTTGAACTTCGCCCTCCTCGCCCGCCGCACCGGCATCAAACAAATCTTCCTTCCTCTGGAGAATGCCAACGAGGCGGCCCTGGTCCGCGGCATAGAGATAATACCCGCGCCGAGCCTAGCCGCGCTTTTAAGCCATCTGGACGGCGTGTCGCCGATCGCCCCTAAGCCGGCCACCGAATTCAAACCGGAATCGGCGGGAGGCATAGACATCTCGGAGATAAGAGGGCAGGAGGCGGCCAAGAGGGCGCTGGCGGTCGCCGCGGCCGGCGGGCACAATATTCTAATGAGCGGCCCGCCCGGATCCGGAAAAACAATGCTGGCCGAAGCGATCAACTCGATCCTTCCGCCGCTGACGCTCCACGAATCGATCGAGGTTTCCAAAATTTGGAGCGCGGCCAACTTGTTAAGCGGCAAGTACCTGGCGCGCCGTCCCTTCCGCGCTCCGCATCATACCGCCTCGAGCGCGGCGATCGTCGGGGGCGGGCAGGACCCGCGGCCCGGCGAGATCAGCCTAGCGCACCGCGGCGTGCTTTTCTTAGATGAGATGCCCGAGTTTCGCCGCGACATTTTAGAATCCCTGCGGCAGCCGATGGAGTCGGGTTCGGTCACGATCGCCCGAGCCAAGCGCAACCTCGTCTTTCCGGCTAAGTTTATTCTGGTCGCCGCGATGAACCCCTGCCCTTGCGGCTATTTAGGCGACGAGGAGAAGGAGTGTAGGTGCAGCGCCTCGGAGATATGGCGCTACCAAAAGAAACTCTCCGGACCGCTATTAGACCGCATCGACATCCAGATAACCGTCCCCCGCCTCAAGCTGGAAAGCATCCTCCAGCCGGCCTCGGGTTCGGCGGGCCTATGCGTGAAAATCCAGGCCGCGCGCGAGCGGCAAAGAGCGAGGTTTAAGAAAGCCGGCTTGCCGTTCCTGACTAATTCGGAGATGAGTTCGAAGGCGTGCGAGCGGATGATCACGCTCGACCAGAAAGCCTTGTCCTTTTTGAAATCCGTCTTCGATCAGTCGCTGTTGGGCGCGCGCGGCTATTTTCGTTTGCTTAAGACCGCCCGCACCATCGCCGACCTCGAGAGCAAGGAAGGGGTGAGCGAGGACGAGCTGGCCGAGGCGTACCATCTGCGGCTGAGGGAAGGATAAAGAAGCGCAAAGCTAAAAACTAAAAGCGAAAAACAAAAATGGGTCAAAATTAGAAGCGGGAAGCAAAAAACGTCAACCGGTCGTTAGTCGCCGGTTCTTTT
This sequence comes from bacterium, assembly GCA_021845705.1. Lineage (GTDB taxonomy): Bacteria > Elusimicrobiota > Elusimicrobia > Elusimicrobiales > UBA9959 > UBA9959. The sequence continues at coordinate 951 of JAJZVJ010000420.1, read as the reverse complement.
ACATTTTGCGCTTTTAGTTTTGCGCTTCCTTGTTTGCGCTAGCAAAACAAAATTAAATAGCCCGACTTTTGGTTGATTCGGAAAATTAAATTTAGAACTTAGAATTTATTTCCCTTGGCTCTGCAAGCTGCGCAGCATGCTCACCGGAATATTAAACCTGTAGGCAATTGCCTGGAGGATAGCGCTGGTTCCCGAGTTAGCCGACGATCCGCCGCTGAACGCATCGCCTACTTTAATAGCCCTTCCGGAAGGGCTGGAGAAATTAACCAGCGATCCACCATCGATGTTAGCCAGCGCTAGATACGCATAGGGGTCGAGCGGAGAGTTGAGCGCTCCGTTGGCGTTAACCAGAGCGCCGTTTTCTATGTCCGCCACGACCGGAGTTGCCGCCGGCTGAGCCGTAACTGCGGCTTTGGCCGCTGGATGAGCGGCAAATACTCCCGCCACCGTAAGAAAAAGAGCCAGCCCGATCGGGACCAAGGGGACGTTAAGCCAAGGCCTGGCGCTCCGCCCGGCAAAACCTAGCCAACTTCTTAAGTTTTGCGGTATTGTACTAATGCTTTAAATGATACCAGGAAAGGGAGAAATCAATCAAGGCGGGTCGGAGATCAGGCTAAACCCCGACCAAATTGAAGCGGTCCGGCATGGAGAAGGGCCGCTTTTAATCGCGGCCGGAGCCGGAAGCGGAAAAACCCGGACCCTTACCGAGAGGTTAATTCACCTTATGGAGTCCGGGGTGCCCGGAGAAAGGATTGTCGCCATTACCTTCACCAACAAGGCCGCCCAAGAGCTGAAGAAGCGGGTGCTCTTAAGGCTGCCACGGCACGCGGAGGAGGAGCTGCCATTCTTAGGAACCTTCCATTCGTTCGGCGCCAAAATCCTCCGCGAAGAGGCCGCCGCTTTCGGGAGGTCGCGAGGCTACTCCATCTTCGACGAGGATGATTCGAAAAA
>JAJZVJ010000419.1 GCA_021845705.1 bacterium | reverse complement strand
AGCGCTTCGGCAAAAAGGCCAAGCCCGCGCAGCGCTTCCCCCCTCATTAAGAACAGGCGGCCGGCGTCTTTGCCGGGCTTTATCCTTTTAAGCCGCGCAAGGGCCGGGGAGAAATCCCCGTTATCAAGAAGCGTTCCTATTTTTTCAAGGTTTTCCATTTATCATTCCCGGGACCGGATATATTTTGCGCAGATACGGTCCAGCGGACAGGGACCGCATAAAGGCTTTGTCTTCCGGCAGTACTCCTTTCCCAGCCTGACCAGCAGCGCGTGGTATTCATTATACATTTTTACGTCGGAAGGAAGGGCCGCCTCGAACAGGGCTTTCCAGCCGTCATAAGGCAGGCCGCGGGAGAGCCCCGTCCGCTCGCCGATCCTGCGCGTATAGGCGTCCACGACAAAGACCGCCTTGCCGGCCGCGTACAGGAGCATGGAATCGGCGGTCTCCGGCCCCACGCCGTCATAAGAAAGGAGTTCCGCCCGCAGCGCGGCCGGAAGGGCCGCCGCGAACCACTTCCTGAAGCCTTCCGGGTGTTCGCGCGCCGCACGGCGGCAAAAGCCCTTAAGATCGCGGGCCTTCCGCCGGTAATACCCGCTGCTCCGCAACGCTCTCTCCAGCCGCGCCAGCCGGCAGGCGCCTATTTCAGCGGCGAGCATCAGGCCCCCCTCGTTGAGAGCTTCCAGGGCCCTTTCAACGTTCTTCCAGGAAGTGTTCTGTGTCAGGAGGGCGCCGGCGCAGACCTCGAAGATCCCGGCCTCCGCCAGGGGCCCGTAAAAACCGGGGGTATAAACCGGGAGTTTCCCGCCCGCCGGGGTGACGGGCCACCACCCCTGCGGCCCGAAAGCGCGCAGCAGGCGCCGGTAGATCCCGGTTATTCTTTTGGAAGCAGCCGCTTTATTTCCCGGAGCAGGTCTTCCAGGTTGTAGGGCTTCTTCATGAAGTTGCGCGCGCCGCATGTTTTAGCCTTTTCTATGCTTTCGGGGGTATCCAGGGTGGAAATTATAAGCACCGGGGTGTGGCGCGTCAGGTTGTCGCGCATGAGCGCGTTGCAGACGTCGTAGCCGTTCAATTTCGGCAGCAGCAGGTCCAGCAGGATCAGGTCCGGCTTCTCCCGCCTGGCCAGCGCCAGGCCCGAGACGCCGTCGGCCGCGTGCGCTACCGAGTAGCCCTCGGCTTCGAGCACTTCTTTGAGCACCGTCGAGGCGGCTTTGCTGTCCTCTATCATCACTATTTTTCGTCCGCTCATCGCGAAGCCTCCCGCCTGTAAAGGCCCGCCAGTTCCATGTAATGCTTTCCGGACCTTGCAAGGTCGGCGCATTCCCCTGCTGTAAGCTGCCGCTTTACCCTTCCGGGGGTTCCCATCACCATACTCCGCGGAGGGATCTTCGCCCCCGGGGTAACCACGGCCCCGGCGGCGATCACGCAGTATTCTCCTATCTCGCAGTCCATAACTATCGCGCCCATTCCCACCAGGCAATGGCCGCCCACCACAGAGCCGTGTATGACGGCGCAATGGCCTACCGTCACCCCCTCCCCTACCAGCACCGGCTTGCCGCCGTTGGGATGCAGGACGGCAAGGTCCTGGATGTTGGTGCCGCGGCCCACTTCCACCCGGTCCACGTCGCCGCGCAGCACGGCCCCGGGCCAGACGGAAACATCTTCGCCAAGTTTAACCCTGCCGACAAGGCAGGCCGAGCGGTGCACCCAGGCGGAAGCCGCTACTTCCGGGCGGTTGCCGGAGAATTCCTCTATCATTTCAGCGCCCCCCGCTCTGTTCCGGCTGCGGGGTCTCCGGACCGGCATACTTGCTTTCCGAGACCTTCAATCCCCAGTAAATGAAGATACTGCCCAAAGCCGGGACCATGTAGTAAAAAAGCCTGAACACAAGGCTGGCCGTAAGCGCCTGGCCTACCGGGATGCCCATCCCGGAATAGGCCGCCGTCATCGCGGCCTCCATAGCGCCCAGCCCGCCGGGGAGTATAGGTATGACCGTCATGATCTGGCCCAGGGCGAAGCCTATTATAAGCGTGCTGGTATGCATGTGCGTGCCTACGGCCAGGAACGCGAAGTGCAGTATCAGTATATTGCTCACCCAGTCGAGGCAGACATAGGCCAGCACCAGCGGGAGCTCGTACCTGCGCGCCTGTATGGTGTGGATCCCGTCGGAAAGCTGGGCTTCGAACTGCAGGAAGGTTTCTTCCGGGATGGCCTTCCTGGAGGAGAAGAACAGGAGGTGGTTCACAAGGTGATAGAGCTTGCGCGCCCAGACCGAGCGCAGTTCGTGGTGGAAGAACAGCAGTATCAGAACGAAGGCGAAAGTGAGCACGAAAAGCACCCCGGCCACGCCCTGAAAAAGGCTTATCCCGTAACTGCTGGATTTAAGCATCTGAAGCAGCATGCCTTCCACTATTATTATAGAAAGGACAAGGTATATAAAAACGCTGATAACGACCGAAGAGGTAACGCTTATGCCGTAGGGGATATTGCGCTTGCTCAGCAGGTGCGCGCGCGTGGCAAAACCGCTGACGCCTCCCGAGGATACGAAATAGTTGACCGTAGTGGAGACGAAAGCGACGCCTGTAGCCTCCCAGAAAGGAAGATCATGACCCAGGATCCTGAGTATCTCCCAAAGCGAGATCCCGATAAAGAAG
>JAJZVJ010000418.1 GCA_021845705.1 bacterium | reverse complement strand
CGTTCCCAAACCTGGCGAGATAAGCGTCCCCGGCGCTGACCGTCGAAACGTCCAGCGCGTATTGGGGGTCGTTCCGGCCTATGCCGATCTTGCCGGCGCCGGAGATGCGCATCCTTTCGGTGCGGCCATTCCCGGTATAGAACGCGAGTGTCTGCAAAGTGTTCACCGGGGTATCATAGAACCCGGCTATGGCCGCCTGTTCCTGGTTGGTGTTATTGTCGAACGTCAGAGCGACGCCGGTCGCGTTGCCGCTCCCGGGATTCACTATCCTCAGAGCCTCTGCAATGGCGCCGGCTGCGGCGGCCGTATTTACCTGCAGCTTAGCGGCCGGATCGGTCACGCCGATGCCGACTTTGCCGTTGACGGCCACCAGCGTGGAGCCGCCCACGCTGAAAGCGCTGCCCTGGACGGTTATTGTGGACGCGGTCGTCAGCTGGCCGCTCATAGTAATGCTGTTCGGAGCCTGAATATTGGTAAGCCCCGAGCCGTCGCCGTAATATTTTGCGGCGGAGGAATAGCCGACGATGTAAACACTTGAGGAGAACACAGTCCTGAAATTTACCGGTTCATCATAGATTCCCCGGTTGGACTGGAAAATGCCCGAACCCGGGTAAATAGTGTCCGAAGACCTGACAATGCCCGCCACGTCAAGTTTTGCCGCTGGCGCCACTGTCCCGATGCCGACGTTGCCCCCTTGTTTAAAGGTAACCGCCGGGGTTGTGAAAGGAGGGGCCCTAAGATCCAACCGGGTCGCGTCCCCTGAAGTAGAGTCCGGCATTATTAGCATCCATTGCGCGACGCCGCCATTACTCCATCCCATGTTCGCAACTCCGCCGGTGTCCGCTCTATCTATCGTGAAGCCGGCGTTCCCGGCGCCAGGCCCCGCTTTTACAGTCATCACTGGATTCGTCCCCGAACCCTTTGTCTCAAAAAGGAAAGTGGCGTTACCGGAGGTTCCTACCACATCAAGAATGTTCGCAGAAGGATCGGTCGTCCCGATGCCGACTTTGCCGTTAGCGGTATACAGGGCGCCGGCCAGGGACACATTAGATGACACCTGCAGGCCATACATCCCGCCATTACCGGTGATCGTAACAGACGAGGTGTTGGTCAACTGGCCGGTCATGGTGCCGCCCAGCAGCGGCAGCTTTGTGTTGTCGGTGGCGGAAACTCCGGTAAGCCCCGAGCCGTCGCCGTAATATTTTGCGGCGGAGGAATAGCCTACCGTATAGACGTTTGATGAAAACACAGTCCTGAAATTTGCCGGTTCATCATAGATTCCCCGGTTGGACTGGAAAATGCCCGAACCCGGGTAAATAGTGTCCGAAGACCTGACAATACCCGCCACGTCAAGTTTTGCCGCTGGCGCCACTGTCCCGATGCCGACATTACCATTTTGCTGAATTATCAGCAAGTTGGATTGCGTGAGCGTTGCGTCAGCATTACCAGCAGCGTTACTTACGCCAAGAGTAAAGTTTCCGTTTGTCGCGTCCAATTGAAGAAGCCCTCCATATCCGGAAAGACTTCCTTTTCCGAATTTCCACCCGCCGTTGAAATAACTATTAAATCCTATAGAAGGATTACTGCTGACAAGATAAATGGGATATTCAGACCCGAATTTCCCGTTAGTATAACCACCAGTATTTCCCTCGACATCAAGCCTATTTCCAGGCCCTGCGGTCCCGATGCCGACGTTGCCCGATGTTGAAATCACTACCCGGTAATTGCCGCCTGCGTCCGTAAACCCCGCTATCGCCGAATTACTATCACTGCCTTTGAATGTTGAACTCCCACCTACCACCTCAAACCTGCTTCCCGGCCCCGCCGTCCCGATGCCGACGTTGCCGGTAGATTGAGAATTTAGTAATATAGTTGTTCCATCAAGCAATAGTCCAGCATACCCGGCCGCACCGTCAGTGTACCCAAGAATTTGAGCGCCTAGAGTATTGTCGCGTATGCCAAAATGCCGGTTGGCAGCAGTCTTGACATTGAATAGAGATGCCGGCGCCGTCGTCCCAATGCCGACATTACCGTTAGCTGAGTACAGGGCGCCGGCCAGGGACACATTGGAGGACACCTGCAGGCCATATGCCCCGCCGCCATTGCCGGTGATCGTGACCGAGGAGGTGTTGGTCAACTGGCCGCTCATGGTGTCGCCGCCGCGGTTTACCTTGGGGTTGAGCAGGGCGGAATCATAAACCGAATTTATAGCGATAGAAGAAGCTATCACATTGCCCGGCAGGAGACCACCCGCCAGCGAGGCCGGGGCCACGCCGGTAATGTTCCCCCCGCTGACAACCGGCGCGTTAGTCCAGGACGGCGCGGCGCTTCCATTTGACTGGAGAATCTGGTTTGGAGAACCGGCGGCCAGCATGGCTGTAGTGTTAAGTCCCGCCTGGTACGGAATATAGCCGCCCAGCCCCCCCGCCAGGTTCACGGCGGTCGTGGCTGCGGCCGCGCTGCCCAGCCCGGTAAGCCCCGAGCCGTCGCCGTAATATCTGGCGGCGGAACTGAACCCGACTATGTACATATTGGTAGACACGCGCACGCCGGCGCCCAGCGCGGCCGCTGTCTCCGAGGAAATGGCCACATTGCCGGCCAGCATTACCCTGGCCGCGCTTAGCCCGGCCCCGGTAGCCGTATAGGACAACG
>JAJZVJ010000417.1 GCA_021845705.1 bacterium | reverse complement strand
GTTTCTTCCGTGCGTGATCAATTCCGCGATGTTCGGTTATATTTACGCTTTCTTCAAACAGCGCAAGGCCGCAGCCGCCGACGCCGCTTACTATTCCTGGATGCTTGATTATTGCGGAACTATTTTCGCCGTCGGCATCCTGCTGCAGCCGCTAAGCGGCCTCTCCTACCTGTTCACCCTTAAGGCCGTGAATGCCGCTATCTTCGACACTATCGTAAAAGGCGTGATAGTCAGGTTTTTCTGGACTATGGTCAGCCTTGCGGCCGTGGCTGTCTCCTGCTCCGCGGTCTACCTGCTTTCCGGGAAGAAAAAGAGGACGGTCCTGCTAGTAGGCGGCATAGCGGCCCTTACCGCTTTTTCTTTCGGCGCTTACACCCGCGAGCGGGCCAGGAAGCCGTTCGTGATCTACGGGAACATGTATATGACCGGGGCTTTGGTCGCCGCGCCCAGACCCGCCGCGGAGACGCCCCCGGCGGCGGCCGCGCCGGCAAAAACTGCGGCGCCGAAACCTGCGGCTAAACCGGCCGCCGTAAGCCCCGCGGCGGCCAGGAAGATCACCGAAGAGGCGCTGGAAGCTCACGGCTGCCTCGCCTGCCACAGCTATTACGGAGACGGCGGGACTTTCGGCCCCGCGCTGGACAAACATCTGCCGCATCACACAAAAGAGCAATTGAAAAAGATCCTTAGAAAGCCGGCCCAGACCATGCCCCCTTTCGACGGGACCGACGCGGAGCTCGACACTTTCGTTAACGAACTGAAACCGGAATAAACGCTTTCTATGAAACTAAAAACCCATAAATCAAAAAAACTCTGGAATTATTCGCTCAAGCACCTGGCCGGCGGGGTTAACAGCCCCGTGCGCGCTTTCAACGCCGTGGGCGGAACGCCTATCTTTATAAAGGCTGCAAAAGGCGCGAGGCTCTCCGACGTGGACGGCAACTCCTACCTGGACTACGTTACTTCCTGGGGAGTGATGATACACGGCCACGCCGACAGGGACATACAGGCGGCTCTTTGCGCCGCGCTCACAAAAGGCACGTCCTACGGGGCTCCTACCGAGGCCGAAGCCGTGCTGGCCGAAATGATAAAGAAAGCGCTGCCTTCCATAGAGAAGCTGCGCTTCGTTTCTTCCGGCACCGAGGCCGTGATGAGCGCTATACGCCTTGCGCGCGGTTATACCGGCCGTGATAAAATAGTCAAGTTCACCGGCTGCTACCACGGCCACGCGGATTCCCTGCTGGTAAAAGCGGGCTCCGGCGCCGCCACTTTCGGCGCGCCCTCCAGCCCCGGGGTCCCGGCCGCTTTCGCGCGCAATACGGTTTCGCTGGAGTATAATGATATAGAAGGTTTCCTTAAGTTCATGAAGCGCAGCGGCGGGGAAGTGGCCTGCGTGATAGTAGAGCCAATAGCCGCTAATATGGGCCTTGTTCTCCCCCGGCCCGGCTTCCTGAAAGCCCTGAGGAAAGCTTGCAGCGCCAGCGGTTCCGTGCTTATTTTCGACGAGGTGATAACGGGTTTCCGCGTAGGCTTCGGCGGGGCGCAGGGCCTGTACGGCATAAAGCCGGACCTTACTACCCTGGGTAAAATAATAGGCGGCGGCCTGCCGGTGGGCGCCTACGGCGGCAGCGAAAAAATAATGAAGAATCTTTCCCCGGCCGGCAAGGTCTACCAGGCGGGCACGCTTTCGGGAAACCCGCTCGCCATGGCGGCCGGCTGCGCGGCGATAAGGAAGCTTTCAAAGCCCGGGGTCTACAAAAAGCTGGAGGCTTCCGGGGCCGCTATGGAAAAAGGTTTGCGGCGGATAATGGTGAAAAGCGGACTGCCGCTTACTCTTAACAGGGTGGGCTCGCTGTTCACTCTTTTCTTCTCCAAAGGCCCGCTGGAGAACTGGACCGGCGCCGCGGCCTGCGACACCAGGCGCTACGCGGAGTATTTCTGGGCCATGGCGGAGCGGGGCGTGTACCTGCCGCCAAGCCAGTTCGAGACCTGTTTCATCTCCACGGCGCATACCGCCGCGGACATAGCGGCCACGCTGGAAGCGGCCGAAGGGGCGCTAAGCGGTAAATAACCTCCGGACGGAGGGAAAACACCCGGTCCTTGCAGGCCTGCTGCCTCATGGACGAGGAGCTCCCGGTGAAGCGGCTGGTTAGAACCGGGTTGCCGGATATAATGCGGCAGTAAAGTAAATTCAGGAGAACCGTAATGAAAACCATAAGCCCTAAATGCAAATGCGAAAGCTTCAGCATAGTGAAGTGCAAGTGCCCGATGATAAAAATGCCGGTCTTTGCCGGGGTGCCCGAGGCCGTCTGGGAGGGCTTCTGTAAGAAAAGGATAACCAACGATTACCGCAAGGGCAATATTATTTTTTACGAAGGCAACCGCCCTTTCGGCGTGTATTTCCTCTGCACCGGCCGGGTTAAGATAATAAGGACCGACACCGGGCTCCATTCCAGCATCCCCCGCGTGATAGAGGCGCCGGCCCTGCTGGGGGATCGGTCTTTCCTGGCCGGGGAATCCTACCTGGGTACAGGGGAGGCGCTGGAAGACTGCCGGATCTGTTTCCTGGACGGGGCTTATTTCGAGAAAAATTTTCTGGAGATACCCCAGGTCTGCCGCGCCCTCCTGACCCGCTTCGCCGCCGAACTCGGCCGCGCGGAGGAGCAGCTGCTGGACTTCGGCTTTAA
>JAJZVJ010000416.1 GCA_021845705.1 bacterium | reverse complement strand
TTCTCCAGGAGCGCCATCTCGTAATAAACGGCCGCGCGGAAGCCCGGCTCCCCGCGCCCCGCGGTCAGGTTAACGCGCCCGAGGAACTCGAGGGCCGGCTCCCTGAAAAGCCCCGTCCCGAGCTCCGGCCCGAGGGCGGCTTCGGCGGCCGGCGCGTTCCCCGCCAGTGCGGCGGCAAGCGCCAGGCCGCGGTGCTTTTCAAAACGGAGGCTCCGGTAGTCCAGCCCGGCAAGCGCGGCGCACAGGAGCGAAGCCGCCAGCAGGGCGCTCCCGATGGTTTTGCGCGAAGGCAGGAAAACGGCCCGCTCTACCGAAGGAGAACTCAGGAGCCAGCAGAAAACCCAGAAGTTGGCGGGTACGGAAAGGCCGAAATCGACAAAAGAGTGCACCAGGGCCGCGATTATGGAATATTTCACGACCCCGGTCTTGGAGCGCGCCGCGGCCAGGAGCGCCCAGAACCAGGCGGCCGCGGCGGGCAGCCCGTTCTCGGCCAGGAATTCCAGGTAGTAATTATGCGCGTAAATAGCGTGCTCGCGGAAAGCGCCTTCGGGCTGGAAGGCCGCCTGCGCCCAGGTAAAGGAGGCGTGGCCGAACCCGCACAGCGGCCGGAGCGAGAACATCTCCCAAGCGCTCTTCCACCAGGCAAGGCGCCCGGCCACCGAATCCGCCTGGAGCAGGTAGAACACCGGGATGGCCAGCGCGGCCAGGCCCGCCAGCAGCCAGACGTTCTCTTTATATTTATTTTCTTTTAAGCGCGCGGAAGCGTAGGCTCCGGCCGCCGCAAGGCCGGCCAGCGCGGCCCCCAGGGACTGCGTCCAGACCACCAGTATTACCATGGCCCCCGCCAGCGCCCAGTTCCGGCGCTCCAGGGCGAGCGGGATAAGGACTACCGCGTAAAAAGCCAGCGCGTTCAGGTTGATGAGCGGCGGGTTCGCGAGTAAATTTTTCAGCACGAAAGCCTGGAACACGGCCAGGGCGAAGACCAGCCACCCGCCCCAGAGCACCGCCGCGTCCACCCGGGAGCGCTCTTCTTTATCAAGGAAAGAGGCGAAAAGGAAGATCAGCAGGCCGGCGGCGTAATTGCCCCATTCGTTGACTATCTGCCCCATGAACGGGCTCGCTAGCAGCGCCGCGAAAGAGAGCGCGGCGGCGGCCCAGAGAGGGTAATATTTCTTATCGGCGAAACCGGCCGGGACGCCCGGGCCGTAAGCCCTGATAAAGAACCAGGCGAGGCACCCCAGCAGCACGGCCCCCTGCATAGCCAGCTGCAGCGGCAGGTCGAAGACGGACTGGAGCGCCGGGGAAACGCCCAGCACGAAAATAAAGATATATGAAAGCATCGTTATAAAAACAAAGGACCAGGTCCCGGCTGAACCTGGCCCTTTCCGGACCGAAGCGCGGTCCGGCTCAGTCTTCGATCAGCTTAGGGGTGACAAATATCAGCAGTTCCTTCCGGGTCCTGATATTCGTCTTCTTTCTGAACAGGACCCCGAGCAAAGGGATATCCCCGAGGACGGGAACCTTGACGACCGTGTTGTTCTGCGTGTCCTGTATCAGACCGCCCAGGACCACGGTCTCGCCGTCCTTAACTATCACGTTGGTGTCGGTGTTCCTGGTGGCGGTGGGAGGAGGCGCGGTCCCGTTCGGGATGGCGGAGAGCTGGATGACCGAGGGAATGAGATGCATTGAGATCCGTCCGTCGAAATTAATGGACGGGGTCACCTTAAGAGTTATCCCGGTGGTCACGTTGGAGTACGCGTGGGCGGTGACCGCCTGGCCGTTGACGATGGTGACCGTCTGCTGGTCGTAGGGGGTCTGGTCCGTGATGTTGATATTGGCTTCTTTATTGTTCAACGTGGCCACTTTCGGGTCTGAAAGCACCTTGATCTTGCCTTTCGTGGCGGCGGCGGCCAGGACCGCGTCGAACCGGGTATTCCCAAGAACCTTTCCGAACGTGAAAGAACCCGCGTTCTTCGGCCCTGGGCCGGCAAAAGAGCTCTGGCCGGAAATGCCTTCAGCCCCGTTATTAAAACTCCAGTCAACGCCCAGGTTCAGTTCGTCGTCAAGATTCACTTCCACCAGTTTTACTTCTATCATCACCTGCTTGGGAGTGCGGTCGAGGTTGCGCAGCAGCCTGGAAGTGGAATCCAGCCCCAGCGGGGTGTCGGTAACGATCAGGGCGTTGTTGGTGTCGTCGATGGAAGTGTGCGGGGCGCGGCCCTCCGAAGCCGTCACGGCGTCCACCTGCGCTTTCAGATCGGCCGCCTTTGTGTAATTAAGAAAAAAAACCCTGGTCTGCAGCATGGATTTCCTCTGCTCCGCGAGAAAAGTGGCCGGCGTGGCTATACGCAGTATATTATCCCCGACCTGCTGCGCGGCCAGGCCCTTGACGTTGAGCACCGTCTTGAAAGCCTCTTCGAACGGGACCTTGGTAAGGCTTATGGTCAGCGTCCCGGATACATCGTCGCTGTAGATCACGTTGATATTGGCTTTCGCGGCCAGCATATCTATAACCTCGCGCACCTCGGCCTCGCTGTAGTCGAAGGTTATGGGCTCGCGCGACAGGTTATCCATGATATTGCTGGTGGAAGCCCCGGGGTATTTTTTCCTGGCGGCTATCACCGGGCCCCTCCCGCTGTTAGTGCCGGAGGGCTTTCCAGGGGCGGCTTCGAGCGTCATCACCA
>JAJZVJ010000415.1 GCA_021845705.1 bacterium | reverse complement strand
ACTAAAAAAAGACCTTGAGACCTCGGGCAAGGCGGAAATTTTGGAGGAGAAAGACGGGACCTGCCACTTGCGGCTTGGGACCACCGCGGTAAGCCTTTTCCACTATCCGTACAAACTGCTTAAACCGCCGTCAAAATGGGTCGGGCTTAAAATCGCCTCCGTCGAAGACATCTCGGCCATGAAGCTGAGCGCCGTAATAAGCAGGGGCTCAAAAAAAGACTTTATCGACTTATTTTTCATACTTCACTTGCACAAAGCAGCCGACCTATTCAAATGGGCGGAACAAAAGTTCCCAGGCCATCCTAATTTTACTATCCAGGCCGCTAAAGCGCTTGTGTATTTTGAGGATGCGGAAAAGGAACCGATGCCCCGGATGTTAAAACCAGTGCCATGGGCCAAGATAAAAGCATTCTTTGAAAAAGAAATCCCAAAACTATTTTAGAATTTAGATACGGAGGCGAAGACGCGGAAGTCCAGGCGCGGGAAGAGGTTGTTGCGCAAAGAAAGCCAATTCCTGGGTGGCTTGCCTGGCCCGGGTTTTCGAGGTCTTCCCGCTTATCTGTCCAAAATGCAAACTGGAAATGAAGCCAGTCGCCGTTATTCTTAACGACAAAGAACTTGTGCGGCTCTTAACCCACTTGGGGCTGCCTTCTGAATTCCCGTGACCATTAAATCCTCCCGGCTCGGTGCCTGAAGGGTTAGTTTACCGCAACCATGACATTTTAAAAAAATCGCTACAGGCGGAAAATTCTCCTTGTAGACGCACGGGCATTTCGCTAGAATTTCCGGATGGGTGAAATTAAAAGGCGCGTTCTCGTGGTCGACGATGACGCGGTAATAAGGGACCTTGCCGAAGACATCCTTGTCTCGGAATACGAGGTTATGACGGCCTTTGACGGACAGGACGGTTGGGAAAAAGCCCGGTCCTGGCGTCCGGAACTGGTGATCACGGACCTGATGATGCCGCGGATGCACGGCTATGAGCTGTGCAAACTCCTGCGCGGGCCGGAAGGGTTGGGCGGGGTAAAGATCCTGGTCGCGTCCTCAAAACCCTTCGCCACCGATAAGGCTCAAGCGCTGGCGGCCGGCGCCGACGATTACATAGTAAAGCCTTTCGCAATAAATGACCTGACGGACAAGGTGCGCAAACTCCTGTCGGGCGGCGGCGCCGCCAAGCCGCCTCCTCCCCGGCCCGGCGAGAACAGCGCCATCACCTCGCGTTCTTCCGCCCTGGCCGCTCCTCCGAAGTCTTCGGTCCCGCAGCCGGTGTATGTCCGCTTCTGGGGGACCCGCGGTTCCTGTCCTACCAGCGGGGTCAGGACCGTAAGGTATGGGGGGAATACCGCCTGCACCGAGGTCCGGGTCGGCGACGTGCCGCTTATAATAGATTGCGGTACCGGAATGCGCGAGCTCGGGGTGGAACTGACCAAGGAATTCAACGGGCGGCCGATAGAAGGGCATATCTTTGTAGGGCATACCCACTGGGACCATATCCAGGGTTTTCCTTTCTTTACGCCCCTGTATAATCCCCGGAACAAGTTCACGGTTTACAGCGTGCACGGGGCGCGGAGCAGTTTGCGCACCATTTTCAGCGAGTCCATGGCCTTGGACTATTTCCCGGTGCCGCTCACGAGCCTGGCCAGCAAGCTGAACTTCGTAGAGCTGGAGGGGGCGGTGGATATAGGCGCGGCCAGGGTTTCTTTCCAGCATATGAACCACCCGGGAGTGTGTATAGGTTTCCGCATCGAGGCGCAGGGAAAAGTGATAACTTACCTGAGCGATCACGAGGGCTTCGCAAAGCTTGGCGGCGACAGCGATCTGGCGCGCAGGCAGGACGCCGCCATAGTGGAATTCGCGCGCGGCAGCGACCTCCTTATAAGAGAGGCCCAGTATACCGAAAAAGAGTATGCAGCCCGGAAAGGCTGGGGACACAGCACCTATGACGACGCCGCGGCCTTCGCGGCGGAGGCCGGTGTAAAGCGCATGGCCATATTCCACCACGACCCCGAGCATACCGACGAGATAATGGACGCCAATGTGAAATACTGCCGCGACCTGCTGGGGAAGGCGGGTTCAAAAACGCAGTGCTTCGCCGCCTGGGACGGGCTTAAAATAGACCTCTAGGAGCAGCCCTCTGGCGTACGAGCCTAAAGCCGCCGGCAGCGGGCGGTTTCATATTGCGAAGATCTCGATTTTTATATAATATAGATATACATATCTTATGAAAATAAATTTCATCCTTTATGTGAGCGACCAGGCCAAAAGCAGGGAGTTCTACGCCATAGCGCTTGGGAAGGCGCCGCGGCTGGATGTGCCGGGAATGACCGAATTTGAGCTGGCCGAAGGCTGCGTTCTCGGACTTATGCCGGGAAAAGGCATAAAAAGACTGCTGCCGGCCATGCCTGACCCGGAAACCGGCCGGGGCATTCCCCGGGCCGAGGTATACCTTACCGTACCCGACCCCGCGGTTTACCATATGAGGGCGCTGGCGGCCGGCGCCAGGGAGCTTAGCCCCCTGGGCCCCAGGGACTGGGGGGACAGCGCCGCCTACAGCCTTGACCCTGACGGCCACGTTCTGGCTTTCGCTTCCAAGCTCTAGAAAGCTCGGTACCCTGGGCCCTGTCAGGCGGATCGGAACGCAAAAACAGCGTCGCGCACACCGTGCGCGCGCTTCCGGCTCTCGCC
>JAJZVJ010000414.1 GCA_021845705.1 bacterium | reverse complement strand
TGCTCCCGGCGCTTGATCTCCTTGAGGATGCCGTTGCGCTCACAGTCGTGCTTAAAACGCCGGAGGGCTTCTTCTATGGATTCGTCGTCTCTTACTTTTATAAATACCACGCTAATCACCACCTTTGGGTGTACAGTATATAGTATGCAGCGGGTAGCAGCCCGGATTTCACGTCAGCCCTGCTGCTGTCTGCTGCATGCCATTTACCGGGGTCAGCCCGGGGGCCAGAGCAGCTTTCTGCCGGCGAGCAGGTGGTAGTGCAGATGGTCCACCGACTGCCCCGCGGCCTTCCCGTTGTTAGTGACGAGCCTGAAAGCGCTTTCCGCCTTAAGTACTTTAGCCGTCCTGGCCGCCGCCAGCTGCAGCTTGCCGAGAAGTTCCGCGTCAGTATCCTCCGCCGCGGTCAGGCTCGGGATATGCCTGCGCGGTATCACCAAAGCGTGCGTCGGGGCCTGAGGGTTGAGGTCAAGGAAGGCGAGGGTGTCCGCGTCTTCATAAACGACCTTGGCGTTCACTTCGCCAGCGGCTATCTTGCAGAAAATACAGTCCGCCATTGGTTATATTTTATATTTTATAAAGAGGGAGGGCAATGGGGGGCGGGGCCCGGTGGGCTTCAAGGGTGCCGGGTTAGCAAAACCGTCGTTGAGCCCGCCGCTTGCATAAGCGCGGCGGGCGAATACCGAGCGAGGGCACGGTGGAATGACCGCGTGGCCGCTTCGGCCACTTTCTTGCGCGTTTTGCGTTCCGGCACCCTTGAAGCCGTGGGGTCAGAATTCGGAGAGGGGGAGGGTGCGCTCGCCGAATTTGCCCGGGGTGCTTTCAAGCGGGTTCACCGATTTCCCGCTCTTTTTTATGCGCAGCGGCGTCACCCCGGCCTTCCTGGCCTGTATTATGCCTGAATCGGAGGGTGCCGCGTACAGTATAAAGCGCCGCTTTTCAAGGATCTTGTACTTTTCATCTTCCGTGCCGGTAAAGTAAAAATAGTCGGCGAGCTTCCTCCAGGAGGCTTCAAGGCTGTCCGCCCCCTCGCTTCCGCGGTCGCAGAAAAAGGCTATCTTGACCCCCAGCGCCTTCAGCGTCCAGGCCGCCAGCCAGGGGACCGGCTTAAGGCGCTCATAGTTGAAAGAGCGGTTGACGGAGTTCCAGTAATCCGGGCTGCCCGGCGCCGCCTTGTCCTTTTCTGCCGCCTGGAAAGCCGGCGTGGAATAAACCATCCCATCGTCGTATTCGAAGCCGGCCTGGAAACCTATGAGCGAATTGACGCTGAAAAGGAACCCCCAGGCCCCGGCTATCATTGAAAAAGTTTTCAGCCTGCCGTACCACTTGCCCAGGAAATCCGCCATGGTCCGGAACATTATTTGTCACCCGACCGGACTATCCGGCCGCCGGCCGGCCTGGAGAAAGACCTCTGCCGCGAGAAGCACCAGCCGACCACTTCCCTGAGATACCGCCGTGAATTGGAGAACTCCATGGCGCTCGAGAGCAGCGGGTTCTCACGCCCGCTCACCAGGGAGTCGGGAACGGCGAGCTTGTAGACGCGGCCCGGGACCAGCGGTCCCTTGTCGCTTTCCACGCGCTCCAGGATGCCGTCCTTGAGGAAAAGGCGCAGTCCGGAAACGCTTATGTCTTCCGCCTGCAGCCCGGCCAGCGCCCTTTCCAGGTCGTCGCCGCGTATCTTTACGAATACAATGCTGGAGTCCAGCGGGAAAGTAGAATAAAGGTCTCCCACCGTTACCGTTCCGGCCGGGAACCCCGCCGCCGGCTCTTTGAGCCCGATTATCGCGGCGTCGGTGCGCGCCCAGCGCCGCATGCAGTCCGCGGTGAAATCGGCCGCCGGGTAAGCGCCGTTCTCCTTCAGGGGCAGCGGGGCGTCCAGGAATCCGACGCGCTTCGAAAAATGCGCCTGCGAGGCCTTCCTGTAGCCGTCGACGACTTTCAGCATGGCCGGATCTTCCGGGTATTTCCCGGAGGCAAGCCGGATCTCGTCGCTGGAAAGGTCCGTCATCCTTCCGGCGGCGTCCAGCGTTAGTTCCAGGCGGGCCGCCGAGGCCATTCCCAGGCCGGCGCGGGCGACCCATGCCCGGTCGGCCTTGAAAGGCTTGTTCACGGAGGGATCGTCGGTGATCACCAGGTCTATCCTGGGCAGTTTCGAAAGCAGGTCGCGGTAGAATTTCTGCGTGGTCTTTTCTTTAGGGTTGACCGCTAGTATCGCCACTATCAGCTGCGCGCCTCCGTCCCTGAGCGTCTTTATGGCCTTCTGCGCCTCGTAGGATTCTTTTTCCAGTTTATAGTTGGCCAGGTGCCATGGCTTGTTCGGGGCCAGGGCGGAGTAGATGAGCAGGGAGAAAACGCCTATCTTCCTGCCGCCCGCCGCCGTTATCTCGGAGCTGGAGATATAGTCCGGCTTCTTATTGGTTTTCAGGTAGAGGTTGGAGGCCAGCAGCGGAACGGACGAGGTCTCCGCCAGGTTCTGCAGTTCCTTCGGCGAGAGCGAAAGGTCCTCCAGGCCGACGGCCGCCGCCGCGTAGGGGACCGCGTTAAGGCAGGCGACGGTAGACCGGCCGCGCGAGAGCCAGCCTTCCCGGGTGGCGGAAAACCAGTTCCCGGTATCCACCGCCAGCTTAGGGAGCGTCTCCCTGTCGTAAAGGGTTTTGAACACGGCGAACCCCCCGGCCTTTTCGCCGGAGCCGGAGGC
>JAJZVJ010000413.1 GCA_021845705.1 bacterium | reverse complement strand
CCAGGCCCAGGCGTGGGTTATTATTGTTTCCAACCCGGCGTATTGCGGCTTCCAGCCCAGCACCTTCCGGGCGCGGACGGAAGAAGCCACCAGCGCGCCAGTTCCCTGTGCCCGGTTGAAAGGTTATCAAAGACCACGGTCTTATACCCCGCGGCGGTAAGCAATTTGTTGGCGTGGGACCCTATATAGCCGGCCCCGCCCACTATCAGCACGTTTCCCATAGTCATATGATATCAATTTTATAAATCCCCGTCGCCGCCCGGAGGCAATAAAAACAGGCCGCCGTTAAAGCAGCCTGTTTCATGGTTAAGCCTTACCGGGAGCACTAAAACGGCTTGAGCAGAGTCGTCGGGGACATGGTCTGGCAGTCAGGAGAAGAAGCGCTTACTTCGCAGGCCTCCAGAACCGTGGCCGTGGGGATAACGGAAGTTACCGGCTCCACCACATCGGAAAGCACCGTCGCGTCTTCCGTCTTGCCGGCGGCTTTATCCGCGGCGGAGGCGGCAGCGTCGGCCGCGGCCTGCGTAATTTTCTTTTCGGCCTTGGTCTCTTCTTTTTCCTCCGGCGTCTTGGCGGGCTCGGAAGGCGCCGTTACGCCCGGGGGCAGGGCCGTGGGTTCGCTCACGCCCTCGGCCTGGGTAACTTTAATGCTGTGGTCGGGCAGCATGCCTATGGTGCGGTTCATATTGTCCGTAACGTCTATTTCACCGGAGAACAGGTTCCAGGTGGTCTGGCCGGCCTCGGTCACTTCCACGTCAAAGACGGTGCCGCGCACCGCGCAGACGGCGGACGGCGTGCGCACGGAGAAGCGGCGCCCGGTGAACTTGCGTATCCAGGCCTGCATTTTACCGTGCAGGACGGAGACCACGTTGCCCTCGGGGGCCACGGTGTTAACGGTAAAAGAGGCCTCCTCCCCCAGCCTGATCTTGGAGCCGTACTTCATATAGATCTCGGCCATGGCGCCGGGTGCGGTCCTTACCTGGTCCCCGGCCTCAAGCATATACGGGGGCTTGGCCTCCACCCAGTAAATAGCACCGGTCTTAAGGCATTCAACTTTGCCGGCGGTATTAAAGATCTTGGCCGTAAAATTCTCCAAAGGCTCTGCCGCAAACCCGGTCCCCAGGTTCAATCCCATCAGGCAAACCATCAGTAAATATTTCATTTTGTCTCCTTAAAGCCGGGCTTAACCTTAAGATTCCCGATTAAGCCTTTGCCCGCCCGTTTTTCCGCCCCAAGCATGTTACCAAATCTTCCAGCTCTTTTCACCTGCCCTGCAATGCCCTGTAACGCCCTGGAATGGACCCTTGGCGGCCAGCCAAGTTCCGTACCACCAAATAAAGCAGCCTGTCCCCTTTTTCCCACGCCGGGGAACCTGCCGGAATAAAGCAGCCTGTCCCCTTTATTCCGTCAATGCGGCTTTTTTGCGGGGCCAGCCGGTGTAGGCGGGGACCAGTTCTTTTATTTTAGCCAGCATCACGGCGGTGTCGGCGTTGGCGGTAAGGTGCTGCAGCTCCTGCAGCTGCGCTTCGGGCAGAACGGAATCGGCCTCGGAAGGCACGGCGGCGAAGATCTCGGTATGGCCGGTATCTTTGCGGATATCGCCCTCGCGGAAGAGCTCCTCGTACATCTTTTCGCCGGGCTTAAGGCCGGTGAACTTTATCTCTATATCCTTCTCCGGCTGCAGGCCGTTAAGCACTATCATGTTGCGGGCCAGGTCCACTATCTTAACCGGCTCGCCCATGTTAAGCACAAAGATCTCGCCCCCCTCGCCTATGGTGGCCGCGTTCAGCACCAGGGAAACGGCTTCCTCGGTGGTCATAAAGTAGCGTATCACGTCGGGGTGCGTAACCGTAACCGGGCCGCCGGCAATTATCTGCTCCTGAAAGATCTTCACCACGCTGCCCGAGCTGCCCAGCACATTGCCGAACCGCACCGACATGAACCTGGTGGCGCTTTTGCCGGAAAGCGAGCGTATAACCTTCTCCCCAAGGCGCTTGCTGGCGCCCATAACGCTGGTGGGGCGCACGGCCTTGTCCGTGGAAATAAAGAGGAAGCGCTCCACATTGTAGGCGGCGGCGGTCTTCCCCAGTATATAGGTCCCCAGCGTATTGTTCTTTACGGCCTCCTGCGGGTGCTCCTCCATAAGGCCCACGTGCTTATGCGCGGCCGCGTGCAGCACCCAGGCGGGCTTGTGGCGCTCAAAAATATTCTTCAAAAGGCTTTCGTCCCGCACGTCGCCGGGCACGCTTACTATCTTTCCGCCGTAGCCCTTTTCATGCAGCTCTTTGTCTATATAGAACAGGGCGGTATTGTGGTTCTCAAGCAGGATAACTTTTTGCGGCCCCAGGGCCAGAACCTGGCGGGCCAGCTCCCCGCCTATGGTGCCGCCGGCGCCGGTAACAAGAACGGTTTTCCCCTTTATGGCGGCCTTAACCAGCCCCATATTAATATCCACAATGCGGCGGTGCATAAGGTCGCTTACGTCTATTTTGCGGATGTCCGGCACCAGGCGGGTTTTGCTTATAAGCTCGGTCATGGTGGGCAGGGTCTTAAACTCCACCTTGCGCGGGCTGCCGGCGGCCGCGTAAACGGCCATCAGGTCCGTTATCAGCCTGCCGCGGCTGTGGTTCACCGCCACAAGCACCTCATCTATCTCTTTCTCGACAATAACTTTGGCTATCTTTTCCCGGCCGCCC
>JAJZVJ010000412.1 GCA_021845705.1 bacterium | reverse complement strand
TAAGTAAAAAAAATACAGCAGGAGAAATAATTTTCATGAAAGACATATTTTTATCAGCGTTGATATTGGTCGGGCTGGGCGGCTGTGTGCCGGTAGAAAAAGTACCCGGCTCCGGAGGTGAGCTTATCCAGATAAAACAGAGCACTGTCGGCGCTTTCGAGGGACTCAAGATAGGCGTCACGAACATAGTCAAAGCGGAGTACACCAACGAGTCCGGCGCCAAAAAGCAGGGCTTAATAGCCGTGCTGACGTTGTTCATCGACGGGAATCCCCCGCAGGAAAAGGACTTCCAGGCGCACGCGGGGCAGAAGATAATGATGGATAGATACTCGGTGTACGTGGAAGAGATCCGGGGAACCGATAAAGGCCTGGTAACCTTGCGGATAGAAGATATCTCCAAGTCCCCGGCCCGGTAAAAGACCCCCTGTCCCGCGGGCCCCGACTTTCCGGAAGGGGCCTCGGGGACGCACAGGACCATGCGGCTTACCGCCGGCGGCCACGGCCGCCGTATTTTCCCGGAGAAAACCCGCTCTAAAGCTTTTTCCGCTTCGGAACCTCGCAGAGATACCACTTCTCAAGCTTCTCGCGCGCCCAGGGATTTGCCCGCAGGAAAACCAGGCTGGACTTTATGCCGGGATCGTACTGGAAGCAGCGGACGGGTATGCGGTTCCACAACCCCTCCCACCCGTGCAGCCTGAGCATATAGGTAAGGATGTTTTCCAGCGTAAGGCCATGCAGCGGGTCCTTGGACTTTTTAACCGGTACGGGCTTGGCGGAGGACTCGGATATGGCCGCGGCGTAGGCGTTCTCTGAGCAGCACTTGCCCAGCGGGTTCTTCTCCTCGCAGTTGCATTTCGGCACCGCGCCGGTGATCTCTTTTATTATCGCGGCCCAGCGCGTGGCCCCGGTCTTATTGACGGCGGCCACCACCTGTGCCCTGGTAACCCCAGCGCAGTAGCAGGCGTACACCGGCTCGGCCCCGGCCTTGAAATAAACAGGCACAAGAACTTCCTCCTGTTTGAACAGGCTGCCCTTGGGGTGGAAATAGACCGCGGCGCAGCCGGGGGTCCTGCATATCAAGTATCTGTCCCACGGGGCCGCAATACCGGGCTTAAGCAGCTTCCGCACCGTATCCCCGCCCACGATCTCGCCCATCTTTCCGCAAAGCGGGCAGGCAATGCTGTCTCCGCCCTGCCGGGGCTTGCCGCAGCAGGAATCCCCGCACCCGCCTGTTCGTTCATTCATATATCAGCTCCATTAACGTTCGCTCACGGCGTATTCCCCGCAGGGCTTTGGTTACCCTAAGAGCCTGTCCGACATAAGCAATTTCGGCTGCAATTGCCGCTTTTTGCCTGCGCCTTTGCGCCGCTCAAGGCTATGCCGGTGCCGTATCAAGGCCTATGGCCCTCAGACGGCCAACTTACAACCTCCGTAGAGGGTGCTCGTTTCGCGGCGCTTCGGCTCGGCCTCAAAATCGTCAATTTCGCCATGAAAGCCTTATGTCGGACAGGCTCCTAGTGAAAACGGCGGCGCCGCGGCCGGCAGTTATGAACATTCCCCGCGCTGCGTAATATCCCGACATTACATTAAGTCGTGTGTCACCCTATCCCGGTCAATTCCAGAAAAGGACGGAATCTTCGGGCCCGTAATTCCGGCCGTAGCTGAGACGGGTCTTGCCGCGCTTTTTCCAGGAGGCGTTCTCTGTCTTTATGAAATCCGCCAGTCCCCCCAGGGTCACAACTCCGCCGGCCGAACCGTATTTCAGTTTAAGGAATTTCAGAAGGTACGGGCCAAAGCCGACCTCCCCGAACGTAGTAGCGCTGTCCTCTCCGGCGCTTGTGGCCACAGCGAACTTCGGCCTGGGCGATTCGCTCCATTCTTCGTCCGGATCCGAGAAGATGCCCGAATAGCAGGCGCTTACCAGCAGCACGTTGAACCCGGCCCCGGAACGTTTCATATAGCCGAACAGGTCGTCCGGAGACAGATTCTGACCGTCGCCGCACATTATCCCCGCATAATCGCCGTGCCCGCCATAGTAGATAACCAGCACATCTTTAGGCCCCAGGCGCATGCCGCTAATGGCGGCCGCTATCCGCGGTTTAGTCGCTTCAGCGCCTTTCAGCGTGACGACGCCTCCGGAAAAACATTTCCATTTTTTAAGAAAAGCCGACAACCGTCCGGCGTACGGCACATGGCAGGTGGAGCCGGAACCATTTACGGGTTCGCGGTCGACCCCTATGACCAAAGCGTGATATCTGAAGTCCTTGTAATTGGAAGGGTCGGGATAAACGGCTTTAGCGGCGGGCAAGTGAGCCGCCGCGGCCCCGGCCGGAAGCGCCACCGACGCGCAGAAAAGTACAAGAAGCGCAGCTTTCAGCATGCCCCTGGCAGTCCGTTTCAGTGTTATACCCACCCGACTATTCTACCAAAACAAAAACCGCCGGGCCTCCCCGGCGGATAGTCATGTTCAATATCATAAAATATATGGATGGAACCTGACCTGCGGGGCTTGACCCGCGCGGACATAGCGACGGCGCTGACGGGCCTGGGGGAGAAGCCCGGGAACGCGGGCGCGGTATTTATGGCCGTGCACCGCCGCGGCGCCGCGGACCTGGCGCGGCTGCCTAACCTGAAGTTCCCCCGCATATCAAACAATCTGTAGTCCGACATTCCCCTTGAGAATTCGCCTATTTCCGTCATTTTTATTCGTTAG
>JAJZVJ010000411.1 GCA_021845705.1 bacterium | reverse complement strand
TTCCGATCTGGCCGGCTTTATCACAAAGATTTCGTGAGCCAGGACATAGAGAGCATCCTCGCCCTTGGAAGCATAGATAAAGTTTCGGTGGACATAGAGCAGCTGCCGGACCGCCATGTCTCCTCCAAACTCGCCGAGGCCGCGGGCTCCTCCGTGCCGGTGCGCATCACCTACATAGTCTCCGAGAAGCCCATGATAAAGGCCATAACCGTGGAGGGAGCGAAGGGCCTCTCCAAATCCGCCGTAAAAGACGAGATGACGCTTAAAGAAAGGGATTTCTTCGACGAACTAAAAGTGCGCGAAGACCTAATAAAGATAACGGACAAGTACCACGAGAAGGGCTTTATCGACGCCAAGACCGACTATGAGGTGCGTTTCGATACCGCCGCCTCCCTCTGTTTTTTGACCATAAAAGTGGCTGAAGGCAATAAAGCCAAGGTCGCCTCCGTAGAGATAGACGGGGCTTCCGGTTTTAAGGTGAAAAAACTGATCGGCAAGCTGAAGAACAAACCGAAAAAGATCTATTCCCCGCAGTACCTGGAAGAAGACTTAAAGACCCTGGCCGATTTCTACAAGAACAACGGCTATTCCGAATACAAGCTGAATTCCTCCTCGGTAACCTTCAGCGGGGACCGTTCCAGCGTCTTTATAAAACTTTCCATCACCGAAGGCAGAAAGCAGAAGTTCGGGGCCACCTACTTCGCCGGCAACACGGTCTACATGCCGAGCGAACTCAACCCGCTGATAGAATACCGCCGCGGGAAGGTCTACAAACAGGAACTGTTCGACGACACCGTCCGCGCCATACAGGACAAATACGCGGACAAAGGCTACCTCAAGGCCGCGCTGCTCCCCGACAAGGTCTACAACGAGAAGACCGGCGAAACGGACATCACTTTCACGATAACGGAGAACACCCAGATCTTCGTGGACCACGTGGACGTGGAAGGCAACAAAGCCACCAAGACCTACGTACTGAAGCGCGAGATTGTACAGAAAGAGGGAACGGTGTTCAGCTCCTCCAAGATACGCCGCAGCCAGGAAAAGATCTTCAACCTGGGCTTTATCGACGACGTAAGCCCCGTGATAAACCCGACCAGCGACCCGGACAAGGTGGACCTGGTGTTCGACGTCACCGAAGGCAAGCCGGGCATGCTCACCGCCGGCGCCGGCATCTCCTCCGTAGACGGCCTGGTGGGCACGCTGTCGCTCTCCCACCTGAACCTTTTCGGGCGGGCCTACAAGACCTCCCTCTCCTGGAACTTCGGGAGAAAGGTGCAGGACTACTACCTGAGCTGGTCTACCCCGTGGGTCGGGGACAGCCCCACCACGCTGGGCGTTGACATCTTCAACACCAGGCATTACAAGCCCTACCAGACCACGCTGTCGGCCTACACCGAAAAACGCACCGGCGGAAAGATAACCGTAGCCCCGCGCTTCAGCGACGACAAGTACCACCTGACCACCGCCTACACCTACGAAAAGGTGCGCATTTCGGAAGTGGACCCGCTCTACACCGGGATACTCCAGGAAGGGACCAGCGTCACCTCCTCCCTCTACGTGGAGATAGCCCGCGACACCCGCGACAATGTCTGGGACCCGACGCGCGGGACCAAGAACTCGCTCGGGGTGGAGTACGCCGGCGGGCCGCTGCAGGGAGCGGTGAACTACTACAAGCCCACGCTTTCCAGCAGCTATAATCTCAAGCTGCTTTCGATAGACGAATACCCGCTGGTGCTGGCCGTGGGCAACAGGCTCGGCATGGTGGACAGCTTCGGCAGCACAAAGAGCGTGCCGGTCTACGAACGCTTCTTCCTGGGCGGCGCGGAGACCATACGCGGCTACTCCAACAACGGGCAGATCGGCCCGCTTAACGGAGGCAGAGTGTACGACGTCGCCAACATCGAGCTTAAATTCCCGCTGGCCCGGGAGAAGCGCCGCACCATCGTGCAGTGGGCTTTCTTCTTCGACATAGGCAATTCCTGGGAGAACTTCAGCAAGGTTTCCGCGCGCGTAGGCACCGGCACCACGGACCTTAAAGCCGGGGCGGGCTTCGGGATACGCTTCACCACGCCGGCTTTCCCCATACGCCTGGACTGGGGCTATGGCTTCAACCATAAGCCCGGAGAGCAGAAATCGGATATTTACTTCACGCTTGGCAACCTCTTCTAAGCGGTCAGACAGCGGCAGGACTGGAGGATCGGCCGGAAGTTACGGGCCTTTTATTTATGAAAAAAGTTCTTTTCATCTCTCTTCTGATATTAATGCCTCTTAAAGCGCACGCGCTGGAACTGCTGCTTGAGGAGAACCGCGGCGAATCCGGGACCATCGGCTACGTGGACATAGACCGCGTCTTCAAAGAATACTCCGGAACCACCGGCGCCCGCGACGAGTTCATGTCGGAGATCAAAAAAAAGGAGGACGCGCTCAACGCGAAGAAAACCCCGGTATTCACGCTCAAGGCGGAGATCTCCAAGCTGAAACAGGAGCGCGAGTTCGCCCTCACCCTGCCTTCCCTGATGGAAACCCAGCGCAGCGTTAAGGAAGCCGCCGACGCCACCGTGGCGGCCGAAGAAGCCCTGAAAGCCGCGGCCGCGGCGCTGGTCTCCACGCAAACCGTAGCCGCTTCCACGCAAACCGCAGCCGCTTCCACGCAAACCGCAGCCGCCTCCACGCGAACCGCCCAGGCGCCGGGGATACAGACCTCCACCAGATCGG
>JAJZVJ010000410.1 GCA_021845705.1 bacterium | reverse complement strand
TCTCCATAGGCAGCGCTTCCGCCACGCTGAAGCTCGTGGTGCAGCGCCAGAACGGCCCCAGGCCGCAGGACGATACCCTCACGCTGTTCTGCCTGCCAGGCGGAAAGTCTTTCCCGCTGCCTAAAAAAACAAAGGTCATACGGTTCGAGCGGGACGGACGTTTCTTTACGGTCTCCTACGCCCTGAACAGGAAAAAATTCGTGCCGGTACTCCACCTCGACGCCGGCGAAGCAGTGAACGTTCCCGCGCAGAAGTTTTTCATCGGCGGCTTCTCGGGCGGCGATCCGCAGGGAGCCTACGCGCGGTTCACGAGCCTTAAAATAAACGGCAAAGAAACGCTAAGATGACAACCCGCCTGCCGCGGGCCCCGCTCCGGCCCGGCGCCGCTGCGGGAACGGCAGGATAAATTTAAACCGAGTATAAGGAAAAAATGAGACCCCATTGGAGAAAAAAAGAAACCCGCGGCGCGTCGGGCGGGCACGAAGCCATAGTTGAAGGCGTGATACAGCACAAAGGCACTTTCGCCTTCCTGCTTTCGGAAAAAGAGGGAGTTGGCGACGTGTTCATAAGAGGCCGCGGCCTGGACCTTGCCATGGACGGGGACCGCGTGCAGGCGCGCGTGCGGCCTGAAAAGAGCGGCCGCCTGGCCGGCGAGATACTGCGCGTGGTAAAACGCGCCCGCACCTCCATGGTGGGAATACTCAAGCGCATTAAGGACGCCTGGGTGCTGTTCCCGGAAAAGGGCAGCGCTCCCCCGGCCGTGGTGAGCGGCTTCGCCCCGAAAATAGTTCCCATGGAGGGAGCCTTCGCCGTGATGGAGATCACGCGCTGGCCCACCCCGGACGCGGGCGCAGCCGGGATAGTGAACGAAATACTGGGCGACCCCGGCGACCTCCGGGCCCGCATAGATTCCATCCTGCGCGCCCGCGGCATAACCGAGAATTTCCCCGCGGAAGTGATCCGGCAGGCCGAGGACTTCGGCGCGCGCCTGGAACCGGCGCAGTGGCAGGGCCGGGAAGCGCTTTTCGACCTGCCGGTCTGCACCATAGACGGGGCCGACGCCAAGGATTTCGACGACGCGGTCTCCCTGGAAGACCTCGGCGGCGGAATGCTGCGCCTCGGAGTTCACATTGCCGACGTGGGCCATTACGTCAAGCCGGGCACCGCTCTGGACGCCGAAGCCTACGCCCGCGCCACCAGCGTTTACCTGCCGGACCGCGTGGTGCCCATGCTGCCGCCGGCCCTTTCCGACAACCTCTGCAGCCTGGTCCCGCGGCAGGAGCGGCTCACCATGTCGGTATTCATGGATATAAATCCCTCGGGAAAGGTCGTTAAGAGGCGCCTGGCCGAAACGGTCATACGCTCCTGGCGCCGTTTCACCTACGAGGAGATCCAGACGCTGCTGGAAGGCGGCAAAGTGCCGGACGTGCACAAGTCCATAGGGGAAGCGGTCGCCCGCATGGGCAGGCTTACCGACGTTCTCTACAAGCGGCGCGTGGCACGGGGTGCCCTTGACTTTAACCTGCCTGAATACAAGATCAACGCCGACCCCCACGGCAGGCCCCTGGGCGTTTCGCTGAGGCCGCGGCTTAAGAGCCACCGCCTGATAGAGGAATTCATGCTGCTCGCCAACGAGGCCGTGGCGACGGAGCTCTTCGCGGCTAAAATGCCTTTCCTGCACCGCCGCCACGACGCGCCGGACCCGCTTAAACTGAAGGCGCTCTCGGAGGCTCTGGGCGAACTGGGGCTGACCGCGGGGCATATAGAAGGCTCCAACGCCGCCAAGGGCCTGCAGGACGTGCTCCGCCAGGCGGAAGGGCACCCGCTTACCAACCTCATAAATTCGCTGATGGTGCGCAGTATGCGCCAGGCGGTCTACTCGCCGGTATCTGAAGGGCATTTCGGGATAGCTACGCGCTTCTACTCCCACTTCACCTCGCCGATACGCCGCTACCCGGACCTTATGACCCACCGCGCGGTAAAGGCCCTGCTCGGCGGCAAAAAAGAGAACCACGAGGTGCTGCCGCTTGAAAAAGCCGGCGTGCACTGCTCCGAACGTGAACGGGCGGCCGCCGACGCCGAGCATAAGTCGGTGGATATCATGCGCGCGGAAATGATGAAGGAACTGGTAGGCTCCATCATGGACGGCGCTGTCACCACCGTTATAGACAGCGGCGCTTTTATCATGCTGGGCGACACGGGGGCGGAAGGCCTGCTCCGCGTTAACGGCCTGAAGCCGGGCACAAAAGTAAAAGTCATGATCGCGGCGGTGGACACGGCCGAAGGCAAGATAGACCTTTCGCTGGAAGGCCGCCCGAAAACAGGCGCCGCCGGGCCCGCGTCCGGACCGGCACAACCGCAAGCGGGAAAGCCTGCCCGGGGGCCGCGGGCCGGCGGCCGCGGCGGACAGCGCCCCCCGGTAAACTTCTCCAGGGCCCCGCGCGGAAAAGGACGGGGCCGCGGAAGAGGCAGGGGGAGATAACAAAAATAAGTCATCGTCAAAAAAACCGGAGGCAAAAGCCTCCGGTTTTTTATGTGCGCGCGGCATGCGCGCACGCTTGGGGGTGAAAGTCCCCTACGGGGGTTGATAGAACCTACTGTTAGCCTGAAGTTCCCCCGCATATCAAACAATCTGTAGTCCGACATTCCCCTTGAGAATTCGCCTATTTCCGTCATTTTTATTCGTTAGATATGTAGGCACTAAACATGTTGACATCCGTGTGTTTGTTAGG
>JAJZVJ010000409.1 GCA_021845705.1 bacterium | reverse complement strand
CTTTACGGGGAGGGGTAGAAAAACCGCGCACCGGGCGCGGCGTTTTGATCGGGCGCAGAGGGTTCAGGATCCGCTGCCGGTCTTGCTGTAAACAGGACTTTGGGCCTGTCCGGTCAAGCGCGGCCGCCGCGGCTAAAATTCCAGGTTAGGCCTGATGATGAACTGAAAACTGCTGCTGTGTTTTGTGCCGGCTACGGTCTCGGCCAGAGGCCCGGAGTATTTTTTATCCGCGGTCCAGACGAAACCAAGGCCGAGGGTGAACGCGGCGCGCGATCTTTTAAAGGGGAATTTCTTGTCTACCACCAGGTAATGCCTGAGCGGTTCGAATTTTTTCTGGGAGAAGTCCGAGATGTATTCGAAACCGCTGTTATGCAGCCAGAAGCTGCCGCCCTTATCCTTGAAGTCGGTACGGCTTCTCCTGAAGCCTATGAAAAAAGAGTCGGCGACATAGGGATTGTCGTGGAACTTGGCCCCGCCCCTGAAGCTCCAGAGCAGGCTGCGGCCGGCAAGTATCTGTTCCCCTTTAAGCTTGCCTTCCATCTGCAGCCAGTTGTCCCTGATGAGCGTGTTATCCTTTATGTTGTAGTTCCCCACGTCTATCAGCAGCCCGGAATAGCCGTTGCGTTTTCCTTCCAGGGACTTCTTTATGGTGTCGAAAGAAACCACGTTGCCGAGGAAGAAAGAGAGGGCCCAGGGTTCCTCGAAGCCTGCCGTTACCGCGCGCACCGCGTTGAAATTGCCGCTCCACTGCATGTCGTCGTAAAACCCCGGCTGGTGCTTCTTTATCAGGGTCCCGGCGTAAGGAAGGGGGTTTATGCTGGCTTCTATCACCAGGGTGCGCGGCTGGTAGAACCTGCTGATAAGCTCCCTGTAGATATCCAGTTCCGAGTTTACCTCCATGTGCGGTATCGGCTTGCCGGTCAGGCTGTTGTAAACGCCCACGGAGGAATAATACGGGTCCAGCTCCACTTCGACCGTGGTTTTAGCCTCCGGCTTGTCCCCGGCGAGCGATAGCGCGGGCATAAGCGAGAGCGCGGCGGCCAGGAGCAGTTTCATACGGCTATAATTTAGCATTTTTCCGATTTGCTATACTTTTTGCTATGAAAGCCACGATTATCTCCGTTTTTATGCTCCTTGTTTCCCCCGGGCTGAGCGCCGGCACGATTGACGGAAAAATACGCGAAATTGCGGCCTCTCCGGGGATAAAGAACGCGTCCTGGGGACTCAGCGTAAAGGACGCCGCCACAGGAAAAATAGTGGCTGAACGCAACCCCAGGCTGAACCTCGTGCCCGCGAGCATCTTTAAAGTGCTGGTTACGGCGGCGGCTCTTGAGAAGCTCGGACCGGAAAAAACTATTTCCACCCGCCTCTATTACGACGGGTCCATCTCCGACGGTTTCCTGAACGGGAATATCTATATTAAGGGCGCCGGCGACCCTTCTCTCGGCTCCCAGCTTGTAAAAGGAGCGGAGTCTCTGGACGATGTGTTCAAGGCCTGGACCGCGGCCATAAAGGCGGCCGGGATAAACGTAATTAACGGGGCGGTCGTCGGCGATGAGTCCGCTTTCGAGAGTGTGCAGCCCGGTTCCTGGGCCTGGGAGGATATAGGTAATTACTACGCGGCCCAGCCCTCCGCGCTTACTATTAACGACGGACTGTATAAGCTGTATTTCAAGCCCGGGGACAAGGATGGGAAAACCGCGGCCGTGCTCCGCACCGAGCCCTATATCGAAGGCCTGCACTTCGAGAATTATGTAAAGACAGGCCCCCGAGGTTCCGGAGACAACAGCTATATCTACGCTTTCCCCGGCCAGTACCTGGCGGTGCTGCGCGGTACTATCCCGCAGGGCTCGCCGGAATTCGCCGTTAAAGGGGCGTTGCCTGACCCCGCGTTCTTCGCCGCGCAAAGTTTTAATTTTTACCTTATGAAAGCCGGGGTCAACTGCAATAAGAAGCCCTATAAGGGCGTTCCGGGGCCCGGGGCTAAGCTCACTCTGCTCACTGAAACGGTTTCCGTGCCGCTTAAGAACGTGGTCAGGGTAACGAATAAACGCAGTTTCAACCTTTACGCCGAGCTGCTGCTAAGGCTGCTGGGCGGCGGCAAACCCGAAGCCGGGCTCTCGGCCGTGCGCGCTTACGCCGCGGGAGCGGGCGCCGACGTTTCGGAACTTAACCAGGTGGACGCCTGCGGCCTTTCCTACCGCGATACTATAAAGGCCGAGAACTTTACCGACCTGCTTAAGTTCGTCTACAAGAAAAAATATTATCCGGATTTATATGATTCGCTGGTATACCCCGGCGACCCCGACGCTACCGGCCACTTGCGCAGCATGGGCAAGGGGACCGCGCTGGAGAAAAACCTCAGGCTGAAGTCGGGGTCGCTTAACGGGGTGCGGTCTTATACTGGCTATCTTAAGACCAAAAAAGGGAAAACGCTGGTTTTCACTTCCATCATGAACAACTATTCCGCCCAGCCCGCGCTGATTGATAAACTGCACGAAGGGCTGCTGCTTGAACTGTACGGTAAATTCTGATCAGAGTGTGTGACCGTTTGAGAGGCTTAGTGTGAAGTTTTTTTATTCATAGCGCAAGGCTTCTATCGGGTCCAGCATGGCGGCGCGCAGCGCCGGCCAGAAGCCGAAGCTCACGCCGATCAGGGTGGAGAAACCAAAGGCGAAAGCGATAGTGCCGGAGCTGAGCGTCGGCGGCACCTTTATGAAGAAATAAGCCACCCAG
>JAJZVJ010000408.1 GCA_021845705.1 bacterium | reverse complement strand
CTTCCGATCTACTTTTCACCCGAAGATACACCCGCCCAGGCTCAGGGGCGGCAAGATAGGCGTCTTCGCCTCGCGTTCGCCCCACAGGCCCAACCCGCTGGGCCTTTCACTCACCAGACTTGTGCGCGTGGAAAAAGACACTCTTTACCTTTCGGGCATAGACCTGATAGACGGGACCCCCATCCTGGACATAAAACCCTACCTGCCGATAAGCGACGTGGCCGCCGCCCCGCTCTCCGGCTGGGTTCCGCTCAACGCTTTCCCGGAATTAAAGGTGGATTTTTCCGCGCAGGCGCTCCGCGCTCTGGCGCTCTTCGACCCCGGCGGCTCCGGGGACACCGCGCGCCTGATAGCCGACACGCTGCGCCACGACCCGCGCAATGCGCGCGACCGGACGCAGATGAAGGACGGGGCCAGGCTGGCGTTCTTCATGCTGAACCTGGAGATAAAGTTCTCCGTCACGGGGGACACCGCCCTGGTGCTGGGCGTGGACGCGGCGGTAAAGTTCGACAAGAAATTCCGCAGGTCGCCGGGGCGCTGAGGCGCCGCGGAATTGGCAAACCGCTCTTTTATATGTGAAAATATATCCATCCGGATTTCAAGGAGCTCCACCCATGAAACAGAATATAATTGAAAAGATCCTCACCGCCCACCTCAGGGAAGGCGAATTCATCAAAGGAAAAGAAATTGGCATCCGCATAGACCAGACG
The DNA here is from genome assembly GCA_021845705.1 of bacterium. GTDB lineage: Bacteria > Elusimicrobiota > Elusimicrobia > Elusimicrobiales > UBA9959 > UBA9959. The sequence goes on along the minus strand of JAJZVJ010000408.1, from coordinate 2,039 downwards.
CTGACGCAGGACGCGACCGGGACCATGGCCTACCTCCAGTTCGAAGCGATGGGCCTGAAGGAAATAAAGACCGACCTTTCGGTCTCCTACGTGGACCACAACACGGTGCAGATAGGCTTCGAGAACGCCGACGACCACAAGTACCTGGCCAGCGTGGCGGCCAGATACGGCGTGGTCTATTCCCGCCCCGGCAACGGCATCTGCCACCAGGTGCACCTGGAGCGCTTCGGCAAACCGGGGACCACGCTGCTGGGCTCCGATTCCCACACCCCGACGGGCGGCGGCATAGGCCAGGTGGCCATAGGCGCGGGCGGCCTGGACGTGGCGGTGGCCATGGGCGGCGGCCTTTTCTACACCGCGGCCCCGAAAGTTTACCTCGTAAAGCTTACCGGCGAACTCCAGCCCTGGGTGACGGCCAAGGACGTGGTCCTGAAGATGCTGGAGCTACTCTCCACCAAGGGCAACGTGGGCGTGATGCTGGAATACGGCGGCCCCGGCGTGAAAAAGCTCTCCGTGCCGCAGCGCGCCACGATCGCCAACATGGGCGCCGAGATGGGCGTTACCTGCTCGGTCTTCCCCTCCGACAATGTCACGAAGAAATTCATGAAGGCCCAGGGCCGCGAAGCCGACTGGACCGGGCTGAAAGCGGACCGCGGCGCGAAATATGACCGTGTGATAGACATAGACCTCGCTACCCTCGAACCCATGGCCGCCTGCCCGCACAGCCCCGGCATAATAAAAAAGATCTCGGAACTGGAAGGGAAACAGGTGGACCAGGTCTGCATAGGCTCCTGCACCAACTCCTCCTACAAGGACCTGATGACCACCGCGGAGATCCTGAAGGGCCGCAAAATAAACCCCGACGTCAGCCTCGGCATAGCCCCGGGGTCGCGCCAGGTGATGCAGATGCTGGCCCGCAAAGGCGCCCTTACCGCCATGCTCGACTCCGGCGCGCGCATCCTGGAGAGCGCCTGCGGCTTCTGCATAGGGAATCATTTCTCCCCGAAGAGCGGCGGCGTGTCCATCCGCACCAACAACCGCAATTTCGAGGGGCGCAGCGGCACGGCCGACGCGCAGATCTACCTGACCAGCCCGGAAGTGGCCGCGGTAGCCGCCGTAACCGGGAAATTCACCGATCCGCGCAAGGCCGGGATAGCCTACCCGGCGATAAAGGAGCCCGCCGCCTTCCTGCTGGACGATTCGATGCTGATAAAACCGGCCGCCGGCGGGGCGAAAACGGAGATCTTCCGCGGTCCGAACATAGGCGAACCGCCCAGCAACGGCAAGATGCCGGAGCAGCTCGACGGCAGAGTGATGATAGTGGTGGGGGACAAGATAACCACCGACCATATAATGCCGGCCGGGGCGCGCCTGAAGTACCGCTCCAACGTCCCGAAATACGCCCAGTTCGTGTTCGAGAACGTGGACGGGACCTTCGCGAAGCGCTGCCTGGAGAGCAAGGCCGCCGGCGCGCACAACGTGATAGTGGCGGGAGAATCCTACGGCCAGGGCTCGAGCCGCGAGCACGCCGCGATGTGCCCCATGTACCTGGGCGTGAAAGCGGTGGTCGCTAAATCTTTCGAGCGCATCCACGCGGCCAACCTGCTTAACTTCGGCATAGCGCCGCTGACCTTCAAGAACCCCGCGGATTACGACACGATAAAGGCGGGCGACAAGCTGACCTGCGGTGATTGGCGGGCCGCGGCGGCGGAAGGAAAACCTGTAATACTAAAGAACGCCAGGACCGGCGCTTCGATAGAATGCGTCTGCGACCTTTCGGCGCGGCAGCGCGCCATCCTCACCGCGGGCGGGCTGCTGAACCACACCACCCGCAAATAGCGGCGCGGGTGCGGTCAGCGAGAAACACGGAAGATCGACGCATAATTCCACCGAGAAAGGCGGATAAACATCCTAGCCCCCCAATCCCTGAACTTTATGAATGAAAGACGATTACCCTGTTTTAAAAGCCATGGCACTCCGCCTGTTTTTATTTTATTAGCGGCAACGCTTCTTTTCTCCGCCTGTAAGGATTCCGGGGA
>JAJZVJ010000407.1 GCA_021845705.1 bacterium | reverse complement strand
CCGATCTGGCCATCAGCTGGCACCTTAGGGAGGCCATAAAGACCGACGCGCCGTTCAAACGCATCAGCTTCCACGAGATAACCAAGACCGCCATAGAGGAATCCCTTAAGAACCCGCGCGACCTGGACATGGCGCTGGTCAACGCCCAGCAGTCCCGCCGCATCATCGACCGGATAGTGGGCTACAAACTTTCCCCGCTGCTCTGGAACAAGATAAAGAGCGGCCTTTCCGCGGGGCGCGTGCAGTCCGTCACCGTGCGCCTGATAGCCGAGCGCGCCAAGGAAATAGCGGCCTTCAAGGAAGAGGACTACTATACCCTCACCACCAGGCTGGCCAAGGCCCCGTCCGGGGACGATAAGACCGTCTATAAGGATTTCGATTCCAAGCTGGTGCGCTGGGAAGGCGCCACGGTGGAGCAGACCGTGCTGCTTAAGCTTTTCGCCGAGGACTACCGCTACAAGACCTCCGTCTTCAAGAAGATAGAGGACACCGTAGAGGCCGGCACCTACCTGCGCGGGTCCACGCTGAAGGTCTCCAAGGTGGACGCGAAGGCCGTGCGCCAGAAGCCGAAGCCCCCTTTCATCACCAGCACGCTGCAGCAGGACGCTTACAACAAGCTGGGCTTCTCTTCGGACCGCACTATGAAGGTGGCGCAGAGCCTCTACGAAGGCGTGGAGCTGGACGGCGAGCGTTCCGGTCTTATCACCTACATGCGCACGGACTCTTTCAATGTCAGCGCCGAAATGCAGAAAGATGCCGCCAAGTTCATAACCGAGATCTACGGCAAGGATTTCTGCCCGGCCAAGCCGCCCACTTACCTCAAAAAGGTAAAGGGCGCTCAGGAAGCGCACGAGGCCATCCACCCCACCTCCGCCTACAAGAGGCCCGAGGAAGTGGCCAAGTTCCTGCTCCCCGACCAGGCGAAGCTCTACGACCTTATCTGGCGCCGCTTCATGGCCAGCCAGATGGAAGAAGCCATCTTCGACTCGCTCAGCGTTGAGTTCTCCGACGAAAAAGGCCGCGCCGTGCTGCGCACCAGCGGCCGCACGGTGAAGTTCGAAGGCTACCTGAAGATCTACATGGAGGAGAAGGAAGAGGAAGTGGCCGGCGAAGACGAAGAAGGCTCCGCCGCCCTGCCCCCGCTCAAAGAAGGGGATGTCGTGTTGCTCAAGGACATCGGCACCGTTCCCCACAAGACCAGCCCGCCGCCGAACTACAACGAGGCCAGCATCATCAAGACGCTGGAAAAGCACGGCATCGGCCGGCCGTCCACCTACGCGGTGATCATTAAGAACGTAATAGACCGGGGCTACATCAACCGCGAGAAGGACAGGAAGCTCCTGATCACGGAGCTCGGCGCCCTGGTGACCGAGAAGCTGAAGGATTTCTTCAAGGATATAATGGAGATCTCCTACACGGCCTCCATCGAGGACAAGCTGGACGACATCGCCGACGGCAACATGGACTGGGTGAAGTTCATGGGGGATTTCTACGGCCCCTTCGCCGAGGAACTGGCCACGGCGGAGAAGGACATGACCAAGTCCCGCCCCAACGTTATCAAGACCGACGAGAAGTGCCCGCTCTGCCTCTCCCCCATGGTGCAGCGCGAGAGCCGCTTCGGCAAATACCTGTCCTGCTCGCGCTTTCCGAAGTGCAAGGGGAAGGTGCCGCTGGACAAGGAAGGCAACAAGCAGGAATACTTCGCCCCGATAAAGACGGAGAAGACCTGCACCAAGTGCAACAAGAACGCCATGCTGCTCAGGAAGAGCGCCCGCGGCTACTTCCTTGCCTGCTCCGGATTCCCGAAATGCCGCAATATCGAGCAGCCCACCCCTGAAGAGGTCGAGAGGCTTACAGGCTCCGGCAACAAGCCTGTTTGAGCCGGATCAGGAACTATCTCGGGGACGGCGGGGAAGCCCGCCGTTCTTGTTTCTGGCGCCGCTGCGGCCCGCCGCAAGTATTGTAGAATTTAAGCATGAAACTGCTGGTAGACCAATTCCTGCTGCATCTTAAGGCGCAGCGCAACTTCGCCCGCAATACGATCAAGGCCTACCAGTTCGACCTGGGGGAGTTCCTGGCCTGCGCCGCGGAGAACAAAGCCGGCTCCCCCGCCGCGCTCGACCGGGCGCTGATGCGCGGCTATATCGCCCTGATCAGCGGCAGGAAGGTCTCCCGCAACACGCTGCTGCGCAAGATCTCCGCCGTGCGCTCGTTCCTGCGCTATCTGCTGGAGACAGGCCGGCTTGAAACCGACCCTTTCGACCTGATCACAATTCCGAAGAAGGAAAAGCGCCTTCCGCGCTTCATGACCGAGGGCGAGGTGGGAAGGCTGCAGGACTATAACAGGCCCGAAGAGGTGGACGCCAGGGAGAAGACTTATTATTTCTCGCTGCGCGATTACGCCCTCTTTGAACTGGTTTACTCAAGCGGCCTCCGCCGTTCCGAGGCGACGGGGCTGAACGTCGGGGACCTCGACCTCTATTCCGGCTTCGCCCGGGTGACGGGCAAAGGCTCGAAAGAGCGCCTGGTCCCCGTGGGGGAGAAAGCCCTGGCGGCCATAAGGGACTACCTGGCCACGAGGCCCAAACCGCTTGCTCACGGCCTGCCGCTTTTTCTGAACCACAGGAACACGCGCCTGACAGGAGCCGGGCTCGCGCTTATCTTCAGGAAGATGGCGAAGCGCGCCCGTTTCGCCAGGCCCATGAACCCCCACTCGGTGCGCCATTCTTTCGCCACTCACCTGCTGGACCA
>JAJZVJ010000406.1 GCA_021845705.1 bacterium | reverse complement strand
CAGTATAAAGTCCCGCTCTACGGCTTCCGGTCCACCCTGCCGCGCCCCACCGCGGCCCAGCGCGACCTGATAGTGACCTTAGGCCTGGAACTCGGCAAGAAAGGGCTGCGTTACAACGACACGCACTTCACGCAGAAGGGCCCGGTGGAATTCGACTGCGTCGGCTACACGGAGTTCCTTTACGAATCGGCCGGCCTCAATCCCACTCCGGACCGCTACGAGACCGGCGCCGGCTGGCCGCTGACCCCGTGGGAACAGTTCATAGCGGTGCTCCCGTACGCTTCAGTGCCGACGGCGCCCGGCTCGGTTTCCCCGGCCCGCGCGGAGGCCGTCCTGGCTGCCGCCGGAGACGCCCTGCAGGCCGCTTTCGGCGTTAAAGCAGGCCCGGTCCCGCAGCCGGCCCCGGCCGGCTCGCCCGAAGCCGTTGATTGATTCAGAGAGGTCCCGGTAAAAAACCCGCTGCCGGGCGCTTTATTGGGGACTTTTGGGCCCATCACTGCCGGGACCTTTAGCCCTTACGCTTTTCCCATTAGCGCGCTACAATCTAGCATGATCATACGACACGGCTTCTCCTCACGCCTTCACCTTGCCCTTTCCGCCTTTTTCCTGCTGGCCTCGGCTACAGCGGCGTGCGCCCAGCTTAACGCCTATTTCGTCAACGTCGGCCAGGGCGACGCCACCTACATCGAATTGCCGGGCGGATCTAACGTGCTTATAGACGGCGGCCCGGGCGGCGCGCCCATCTACAACTTCCTCAAGGAGAAAGGCGTCACGAAGATCGACCACCTGGTGTTGACCCATCCGCACAGCGACCATTACCGCGGCCTGAAAAAGGTCTTCGCCGCCTTCGACGTGAAGAATTTTTACGATTCGAAAGCCGAGAACGTAGACGCCAGGGGCGACAATAACCTGCGCGAACTGGCCGCGGCCGAGCCCGGCTGCGTCACGCATTTTCCGGAGCCGGGCGAGACGCTGAAATGGGACCCCAAGGTGACGGTCAAAGTCCTCAATTCCTGCGCCGAACCGGTCTCCAGCAGGGACAACGACGTAATAAACAACTGCTCCATAGTCCTGCGCTTCTTCTATAACGGCGCCGGCCTCCTTATGATGGGGGATACCGAAGCCGCCATGGAGAACGCCATGATGCGCGTGTTCAAGTCCGGCCTGAACTCGACCTATCTCAAGATAGGCCACCATGGCTCGCGCTACTCCTCAGTGGACCAGTTCCTGGCGCGCGTGCAGCCCAGAGTGGCAATCATCTCCGCGGGGCCGGATAATGTCTACGGGCATCCGCACAAGGAGGCGCTGGACCGCCTGCGCGCGGCCGGCGCGCAGATCTACACCACTTTGGGCGGCACGCAGTCGCTCACCATCAACGCGCCCAACCGCGGCGTGCCGCTACTGGTAAACGGCCAGCCGTACTTCGAGGAGATCTCAGTGGCCGCGCCGCCGAAGTTCAGCATGGAAGATTGGACGCTGGAAAACTCCGGTTCCGCAGCCCTTCGCCAGCTCGGCGAAGCCGCCGCAAAGTAAGCCGGCCCTGTAACCCTGCCGGGCCGGCCAGGAAGGCCGCCGCCCGGCAGCCGTATTTTAATCATGAGGAAAAAGATGATCAAAGCGGCGCTGCTGGCCGCGCTCTGCGCGGCGGCCGCAACGTTGTGGGCGGACCTGGCCGTGGAGCGCGGCACTGCGGGGCTGGTCTTCGACGACCCCGTTCAACTGCCTCACAACAAGGCCGGGCTATTGCTGGGCACCAGCAGCAGGCTCAAAGGCGGAGGGCGGAACCCCTACTTTTACAACCGCGTGGCCGCGGCCGCCCGGCTCTACCGCTCCGGAAAAGTGGACAACCTTATAGTCAGCGGCGCCAATCCCAGCCGGTTTTACAACGAGCCGCTCGAACTGCGGCGGGAGTTGATAAAAGAGGGCGTACCGGCCGGCCGGATCTACATGGATTACGCCGGTCGCCGCACTCTCGATTCGGTGCTGAGGTGCTCGGAAGTCTTCGGCCAGAGCGGCTTCACGGTCATCTCGCAGGAATTTCACGTCAGGCGCGCGGTCTATATGGGCCGCCGGCTGGGATTGGAGGTGGTGGGATTCAGCGCGCCAGGAGTGGCCCCCTCGGAGGGGCACAGGGCCGATTCCCGTGAGCACCTGGCGCGCCTGCTTATGTTCGCCGACCTGCTGCTGGACAGGCGGCCGCGCTTCCCGGAGGGGCGCGTGGTGATAGAATGACCGGTCAGGTTTTTTCGGCGAGTATGACGCGGTAAAAACCCGCCAGCCAGCCGGCTTCGTTCCTGCGGATGCGCAAGTCCAGGCCCTCTGTCATCTGGGCGAAATTCCTGGTGATGTCGGTTCCAAGGCGGGAGGTGCCCGCGTTCAGCGCCCGGCAGAACAGGCCGGGCTTTGCCGAGGGCGAGAACTTATCCCAGATCAGCAGCCTCCCGCCGGGTTTGAGCACCCGCAGCGCCTCGCGCAGGACTTCCCGCGGGTTCCCGGCTACGGCAAGTATGAGATTCAATATCACGGCGTCGAAATAAGAGGAAGGCAGGGCCAGCCGCTCCGCGTCCATGACTTTCAGCGAGGTAGCAGGCGGGGCCGGTTTGGTCCTGGCCCTGGCCAGCATAGCGGGCGAGAAGTCTATTCCTACGACACTGACGCCAATTGGCAGCAAAGGAAGGTCCAGTCCGGTGCCCACTCCGGCCAGCAGCACCGCCTCCCCGACTTTCAATGCCAGCATGGCAAAGTTTTTCACCCGCCTGTCA
>JAJZVJ010000014.1 GCA_021845705.1 bacterium | reverse complement strand
CCCCACCAGACCCGCAATAAATTGGTTCCGATCCGTTCACGCCTTGATTCTAAAATATATTCCATTTTCGCGAACCGGGCAGTACGGCCGCCGATACCAAGCCCCGTTGACCGCGCCAATCCAAAGAAGCAACCGCCGGAGTCTGCGGCGGTATTTTCCGCCTGGCGTACCCCCTCCGGCTCCGCAAGCGCCCTGTACGGTACGGTTAGAAAGTCACTACTTTGTCGCTCTCTTTGATGATCTCGTACATATCCTTCATCGTAGAGAGAGGGCACATTTCAGAGTCCTTCTGTTCGCGGGACTTGATACAGGTGCCGCAGGCGAATATTTTCCCTCCCGACTTCAGGAATTTCTCCGCCTGTTCGACAGTATTATACTTCTCGGTGCCGATCGTCTGATATTCGACGCCCTTGCCCATAAAAAAGACTTTGACCGTCTCTTTCTGGCCGAGAGCGAAATTCGCGTATCTTAAGGCGTTCCAGCATGTTTCCGCGTCGTTGACCGAGATGATCAGTCCGATTTTCATAGTGCCTCCAGTTTAATTCCAGAACACAAATTCAGGGCAGTACGCTAAGCCCGCGCTTCATCTTCCATAAGAAATATTTCTCAAACCCGAGTTTCAGCCACTTCGCCAGGACCGTCTTTTTCATGTACGAGCTCTGCCGCGGCGGAAGCACGGGATAAGCCCGCATGTAAGCCGCGGTGCCGCCCATATCCATGAGGCAGACCACCCCCAGCTCCCCGGCAACGGGCGGGGCGATACCGGTAATATCCGCCCTGATCGCAGCCGCCGCCGCCTTCGCCATCTTCAGCGTCATGAACCCGGTCTTCGGAACGCCCGTAGGCACGGGGGTCGCCTCCGGCGGAGCTATCGCCATGGCAACGCCCACGGCGAAAATATTCCTGTATTTAACGTGGCGGTAATTTTTATCCACCGGAATGAAACCGCGCGGATTTCCAAGCGGCGCTACCGCGGGGACGCCCTTGAACGGCGGCGCGATCATTGCGAGCTTGAACGGGATCCTGGCCCCGTCCTTAAGCCTGATCTCCCCCGGCGCGACCTCGGCGATGGCCTGATTCACTACAGGCTTGATGTCCCGCTCGGCGAATTCATCCTCGATGAACCGCTTGGACAGGCCAAGGCCGCCGACGCCCATATGCCCCAGGTAGGGCTCCGACGTGAGATAAATAATAGGCACCTTATGGCGCATCTTCAGCCGCCGGAGTTCGGCGTCCATCTCGAACGCAAGTTCATAGGAGGGGCCGAAGCAGCTGACCAGTTGTGACGACCCGAGCACCACCGGCCCCGGGGTTTCAAGCAGCTTGCGCCAGGCCTGCCCGGTCTTTACGGCATGCTCAAGCGTAAACGCGCAATCCGTGTGGCCCTTCTCCGGGCCGAGACCCGGGACCTCATCGAACGACAGCCTGGGCCCGGTGGAGACCACGAGGAAGTCGTAGGGCAGCTCCCTGCGATCCGGGATGATCACTTTGGACGCTTCGGCATTGACCTCCAGGGCCGCTCCGTGAATAAAGTTTATCCCCTTCGGCCCGAGTATGTCTTTAACCCTGAGGGTGATGTCCCCGGGCTTTCGCCGCCCGATGATCAGCCACGGCAGCGACGGCAGGAACACGAAACGGTCGTCGTCGCTTACCAGCGTTACGTCCGCTCCGCCGCCCAGCAGGCGCTTCAGTTCAAGGGCCGCGGTAAGCCCGCCGAACGAGCCGCCCAGCACTACTATCCTTGTTGTCATAGCCCGCTACCCCGTTTGACAGGAACTTTTCCCGCAGGGCGCGGCCCGCGGGACCGGGCCGCCTTTTTCTCATGTTCGGTTGCCGACCGCAGGCGCTCCGCAAGAACACCCTCAAGGGCGAGTTTCTCCAGAAGGACCGCGCGGAGCATATCATAAGCCCGGAGCATGCCGGGATGCGCCAGGCTGTAAAAGACGCTGCGGCCCTCGCGCCGGGAGGAAAGGATACCTTTCCCCTTCATGACCGCCATCTGCTGTGAGACATTGGCTTTAGGAAGCTTCATCAGAAAGGTAAGTTCCCCCGCCGTCTTCTCCCCTGAACGCAGCAGGTCTATTAGTTCCAGCCGCTTGGCGTTGGAAAGCACCGAGCAGAGCCGGGCGTGCATTTCGTAAACGAGGTATTTGGTCTCTTTAGTCCGCACAATATGTTTCATAGTTGCGTTGTTTCGCAACTATATTACAATACCGCCCGCGCTCTGTCAACACGCAAAGCCCCAAAAAAGATAATGCGCCAGGCACATATCAGCCGGCCTTCTTCTTTCCGGCGAACGGATGCCCCGCGTCGGCAGCGTCGATTATTCTTTTCTGGGCCTTCGCTTTTTCAAGCGTGGTATGTTTTGCTTTTATCCCCCGCGGCGTGCTGACCTGCCTTAACGCCTTCTATTTCAAGCTCAAGCGGCCGCGCGGAAGCGCGCAAGTCCCGCAGCTATTGCGAACCGCGGAGATCAGCCTGCGGCGCACGATAACGGGAGCAACAACCTCTTTAAGGAGAATTCCGGCGGCGGCCGCCGCCAGGAACAGAGTAGGGAACGCGCCCCCCGGCCTCTTGGAATATTCATAACGGTCTTCCTGCCGTGCCTTTAGCCGCAGGCGTTTTGCTTATATTACTTTACGCCCCTTAATTACTCTGACCAGCACCACGACAATTGCGATCACAAGCAGCAGATGGATGAACCCGCCCATAGTGTAGCTGGTCACCAGCCCCAGCAGCCACAGGATTATCAGTATCGCGGCGATAGTTTCCAGCATATTATTCTCCTTTACCCGGCACGAATTGCCACCGCCGGCCAAGACGGGATCCTGCCGGCCGGCAATGGCAATTAAGAACCTCGGCCTTTAGGCGCCGGGGTATACCAGCCCGCACTATTTAACCTTATGAGAGCCGCGGCTACGGCTGTCGGCATACTCCTCTTTCTCAAGCTGCCCGCTTAAATGGTTCCACGCGCCCTTGAGCTCGGCCGCCAAATGCTTAACTTCCTCCGCGCCCGCCTTTTCCAGCTTCGCGTAGCCCGCCGCGACTTCGTCCACTATCTTGTAGTATTCCTGTTCATTGAGGTCCTTTATTTCCTCAACTCTTTCCAGCACTTCGCCCTTCAGTTTGAGCATCCAGCCGGCTATTTTACCGCGGTTCCGGCCGCCATTTTTCCCGTAAAAGAAATAAGCCCCCAGCGCGGCGACGGCGGCCACTCCCAGGCCTGCCCCTATCAGCTGTTCTGTTTTTTTCATTTTAATTCTCCTTAACACGGGCTTATTCCGGCCTTTGGCGCCGAACCGATGTTCAATATCGCCATCGTTCTATTTCCTCAGGCAGGACTTGTCCCACGGTCATGTTAACACCATACCCTATACGCGCCTTTGGATGTTATTAGGAATTATACGCAGGGTTATACGTAAAATCCCCGCTCCGCCCGGCCCCGCCGCGCCACATGGTAAACCGTAATACTACCTGGCAGGCCGGGGACAATTCCGAATAGGAACGGGCTAGGCGCAGCGGGTATACTTAACATACACCATACAGTTTCAGCGAAATAGTCCGGGAAAGCAGAATAGGGATCTGTAGAAGGGTAAATATGAAAAACATTAATTACAGCAGAAGGATAAAAGAATGTATCGCCGCCTCGGTTTTGCTGCTTGGGTTGCAGGCGGCCGTGGGCGCGGAGACGGGGACTGCGGAGACGCTAACAACGGAAAAGAAGTTTTCGGTCGGCCCCCGGATGACTTACTATGCGCCGCAGGATGCGGATAAAGGACAGTGGTCCCCCGGCGTCCAGGCCCGGCTGCATTTATCTCCCGATCTTGCGCTGGAGGCGTCCATTGATTATCTCCATAACGACTTCGGCGGTCTTACAACTATCAAGACTTTCCCCATACAGGGCAGTTTGCTGGCATATATTACTCCCGGCGATATACTGAAACCGTTCCTGCTAGGCGGCGCAGGCTGGTATTTCACCATGGTTGACGGCCCGTTCGGTTACAGTAACAGCACTTCCCGGTTCGGGCTGCATGCCGGGGCCGGCGTGGAAGTAGTGCTGAATAAATCGCTCTACCTTAGCGGCAGCTACCGCTATATCTGGCTGGCGGACATAGTATCCAGGGACGCAAGCGCGCTGCACAGAACCTATCACGACAGCGGTTCCATGGTCACGCTGGCGCTGAATTTCTCTTTTTAATTTAAGATCTGCGGAAATAGCATTTGACTTAAAGGAGTTCTAAAATGAAAACAAATAACAGCGGCAGCGGGATCAGGGAGTGCATCGCAATGTCAGTCCTATTACTGGGGCTGCAGACGGCGGCAGTTGCCGGCGATGGCGTGGGCGATAATGTATTTTCTATCGGCCCCAGGGCGACTTATTCCACACCTAAGGATGCGGATAAAGGGGTATGGGATCCCGGCGTGCAGGCCCGCCTGCATTTGTCGTCCGCTTTAGGACTGGAGGCGTCCATCGATTACCGGAAGAATGATTTCGGGTCCCTCACGACCGTTAAGACCTATCCTGTACAGGCAAGCTTGCTGGCGTATCTGATGCCCGGCGGCGCCGTTAGCCCGTTCCTGCTCGGGGGCGTTGGCTGGTACTATACCCAGGTGGACGGCCCGTTCGGTTACAGCAAGACCACTTCCCGTTTCGGCGTGCACGCCGGGGCCGGCCTTGAGGTAAGGCTGAACAAGGCGCTCTCGCTGGATGGAACTTACCGGTATATCTGGCTGGAAGACGTGGCTTCAAAAGATCTGAACGCTGTCGACAAGACCTATCATGACAGCGGCTCCATGATCACGATAGCGCTGAATCTCCTGTTTTAGCAATTGAAGTGTCCGCGCTAGTTCAAATCCGGTTGGCCCGGAAGCCGACCGGATTTGAGTTTTCAGGCGTTTGCGCGGCTTAGGGCGCCACGGAGTTCTACCCGGCAAAGACGCCGCCGGTTCAAAACGACAGAGCCCCTAGAGCAGCACCCGCATGGCTCTTACCAGGAAATATATGGACAAGAGGATAAGGGTGATGCCAAGAGAAATATTTATAGCAGATTCCGTCTTTTTGGAGATGAATTTGCCGACCCGTTTCAGGACGAAAGAGAGCAGCGTCAGGTAGGACGCTATCCCCAGCCCGAACGAAAGCACAAAAACCACGATAGTATCCATGTGGAAGACGGATACGAGCCCGAGGTGCCTGAGAAGCTCAGCGCATATGAGCCACCACATTATTATAGGCGGATTGGTCGCCGCGCGGGAAAAACCCACCAGGAAGGCGAGACGGCCGTTGGACAGGGCGGATCTCTTCTGCCTGGGAGTTTTGAGCCTCGTATGGTGCCGGAGGGTGAAGAAGGCCAGGACGATCAGTACCGCCGCGCTTAAAAACCAGAAGACCGCCGGCAGGAAACCGGAATCAGCGTGAGGAGCCGTATTTTCCCTAACCCTTCACAGGCGCGGCGGTGAACTTAAGCCGTGCAGACGGCTTCTCTTGGCTGCGGCTTCAGGGCATTACCGGGAACTTTTGAAAGCTTCCTGAAACTGTCGCAGACTTCGTCCGCGGATATTTTCTGCATACCCGATACTTTATGCAGATAGAAAAGGCTCTTGCAGATGCAGTCGAATTTGTCTATTACGATGTCTTCACCGTTAACCGGCATGAAGTTCTTCGGCGCGGGGCCCAGCATGCTTATACTTCTCAGATCGGCCAGGTGGGCCATGTTCCTGGGGCCGCTGTCTATTCCTATAAAATAGTCGCAAAGCCTCATTACCAGCATTGTTTCCCGGAGGTCAGTTCTGTTTATCAGCGAATATACCTTGAAGTCCAGGTTTTCCTGGATGTGACTGAAGGACCTCGCTTCAAAATCGCCGCCTCCAATGAAGATAAACCTGAAATCCCCGGTTTCATTTATTTTCTTAACCAGCTCGATCCATTTTTCATTCTCCCACAATTTTATCTTCCAGCCCGAACCCGCATGGAGCATGATCTTTTTAGCGCTCCCCTGCAGTTCCGGCAGTTCCGAAACGCCGGCATAATCTTCGTCGCTGAACTTGAATATTTCGTTAAAGCCCGGTCTGTTGCGGGGCTCTTTCATACCGATCATCTCGTAATTTATCTCCCGCCATTGTTTCACGTCTTTTTTAAGCAGGGTATTCTTTACAAGATGCCCGAAGTATTTAAAGAACGGGATCTCGTATGTCCTTATGCTTGAGTATTTTACACCGTCCAGCAGGCGGTAAGCGTCCGGGCTTATCCTCAGGACCAGAACGTGGCCGTATTCTTTCGGCAGGGGCCGGGCGCCCTCGTTCCGTTCTATACGCCGGGCATAAACCGATTTCGCGGTAAAAACCCTGTCAACTCCCCTGATCGACTCCGCAAGGGATTTCAGGGGCGGGGAAACCAGCAGGTCCACCTTCCAGCCGGTATTTTCTATGAACAGCCTCAGCGCGGGCAGGGTCGCCAGGAAATCGCCTATAATACAGGTGTCTATTACAAGTATTCTCCCCTTGGCCGGCGCCTTGCTTTTAAACAGGTTCTTCAGGCGCAATTTGAGCAGAAGAGGTATCTCGCGGCCTATTTTAAGCTCGTCATGGTTTATACTAAGGGCAAAGTTTTTCATTTTTTATCCCCCCGGCTGCGCTGAAACGCTTTTTATTGACTATTTCCCCTCTTTCAGATCAGTGTAGTCCTTAGCCGGGCAGGCGGCAATTAGGAATTCTGCTTAAGCAACTACGTAGTATTACGGACATCTGTCGCTGTTATCTGGACCACTTCAGCGGGTCCGGTGCTCTGTCTTTTCCAGGGAAGCATTATATTCGCCGCGGCGCGCCGCCCGGTTGCAGCTGGCGCGGTGATACAGGGCCTGCTGCGCCGCGGGCACATTGGCCGCTTCGCCTTTCCAGATGGCCATGGCCGGCTGCTGGATGGCGCGGGCGAACGAGAACGCCAGCGCCCAGGGCACCCGCGATCCAAATCCGACATTCATGGCGTTCAACCGGGCCGAGGCCAGCTCGCCGGATTGGCCGCCCGAGAGGAACGCTATGCCCGGCACGGCGGCGGGAACGGCCCGGAGCAGGCATTTTACCGTCGCATCGGCGGTCTCTTCCACCGTTTCCTGCACGGGGCAGGTTAGGCCCGGCACCACCATATTGGGCTTCAGGAGCATTCCCTCCAGGGCCACCCCCTGCGTGTAAAGCTGTTCAAAAACCGTACGCAGAACTTCTTCAGTTGTCTCGCGGCAGCGCTCAAGAGTATGACCGCCGTCCATCAGCACTTCGGGTTCTACCACGGGGACCAGTCCGGCTTCCTGGCACAGCGCGGCGTAGCGGGCCAGCGCCTGCGCGTTAGCCTCGATGCAGCCGCGGCTGGGGATAGCGTCGCCGATGGTTAGAACCGCGCGCCACTTGGCAAAACGGGCGCCCATAGTGAAATATTCCCTGAGCCGGCCGCGCAACCCGTCCAGGCCTTCGGAGATCTTCTCCCCGGGGCGGCCGGCCAGAGCTTTTGCGCCCAGGTCCACTTTGATGCCGGGAACGATCCCCGCGCCGCTTAAGGCTTTAACGAACGGAGTTCCGTCTTTTTTCTCCTGCCGTATGGTTTCGTCGCAGAGGATAGCGCCGCTGATGGACTCGCCGAGGCCGGGAGTGGCAACTATCAGTTCCCGGTAGGACCGCCGGGCCTCAACGGTTTGGGGTATCCCCAGCGCGGCGAAGCGCTTGTCGCAGGTCGGATTGCTTTCATCCATGGCCAGCAGGCCTTTGTCTCCGGCGACCAGCAGCCCCGCGATGCCCGCAAGTTCCTGGATGTTCCCCGATGTGTTTTGCATAGTGTCTCCTATATTCTTTTCTCTGCGGCCGCCGGTCCGATAATGCCCACGAGCCTGGTTTTAGCGGGCATAAGCGCCATAAATATATTTACCGGTGACGGATCCCCGTCTTATAGACCTTTCCGGAGCGGGGCGCACGTTTTACGAAGGCGCCGGGTTCACAGTTCAGGCTTCTCCCCGCCGCCCGGGCCCGTATTTTTGACAACCACCTTTAACGCATGGTTCTTTGCCGCGTTTGCGAAAGTATCGTACGCTTTCAGGATCTCCGCCAGGTTGAACCGGTGGCTGACCAGTTTTTTAGCGTCGAGGCGGCCCGACTGCACCATCTTGAGCAGCATCGGCGTCGTGCCGCCGTCTACCAGGCGCGTGGTCAGCGTGATATTTGTGGACCAGAGTTTTTCGAGATGCAGCTCTACCGGCTTGCCGTGAACGCCCACGTTAGCGATATGCCCGCCGGGGGCTATGATAGCCTGGCAGATGTCGAAGGTGGCGGCTATACCGACCGCCTCGATGGCCACGTCCACTCCGGCCTTCTGCGTCAGCTCCATTATCCGCTCCGCCGCCTTTCCGTCCGAACTGTTGACCGTCTTAGTGGCGCCGAACGAACTTGCGGCCTTCAGCCGGTTATCGTCGAGATCTATCATTATTATTTCGGCGGGAGAGTAGAGCTGCGCCGTGAGCAGGGCGGCCAGGCCCACGGGCCCCGCGCCGACTATGCCCACAACATCCCCCGGCTTAACGCGCCCGCTCAGCGCCCCGCATTCGAGGCCCGTGGGGAGATTGCAGCTGAGCATGACCGCGGCTTCTTCATCTACCCCGGGCGGCAGCTGGTACAGGCCGGTATCGGCAAAAGGGATCCTGACGTATTCGGCCTGGGTGCCGTCGATAGTGTTGCCCAGCTGCCAGCCGCCGGCCATACAATGGGAATACATCCCTTTCCTGCAGAAAGCGCACCGCCCGCAGGACGTGATAAGGGAGATCAGCACCTTGTCGCCCTTGTGGAAACCCGCCACCTCGGCGCCCGTCTCCTCTACTATCCCCACGCCTTCATGCCCGAGAATACGCCCGTCGGTGACCGCGGGCACGTCGCCCTTCTTGATATGCAGGTCGGTCCCGCAGATACTGGTAGTAGTGATGCGCACAATAGCGTCCGTCGGCTTAGCGAGCTTCGGCCTGGGCCTGTCCTCCAGCGCAAGTTTGCCCGCGCCGTGATAGACAAGGGCTTTCATATTGGTCACGCTCTTCCCGTCATCCGCACCTTTTGTCATAATCGCTCCTTTTATTACCCCTGCGCCGAGCCGCGGTGCCCCTAAGTACCGGAAACTGTCCGTTGTGCCGCCACCGAGGGGCCGAACTTCTCCGTATAGTAGGCCGTAACGAGTTTAGCCGCGCCGCCTTTTATCCTGCATAGAACTGTTCCCGGCTCCCCCCGGTCAACACGATACTCTTTGCGCACCTTTTGGCGGCCGCGGGGTTATACACCTTCGCAGGATCAGCGCTGCCACAGTATCCGGGCGTCCTCCAGGGGGACCGCGACGCCTTCGAATCGCGGCAGAATACGCGCCGTATAATCAGCGGCCGGGCGGGCCGCAGGCACGGCCGCGCGGTAAGCGTAGCCGCCCGGAGCGCCGGCCAATTTGCGAACGCGCCCCATCGCCAGCCGGAAAGGAGCTTTACCGTCGATCCCATCGGCGAAAAGTTCTATATTGACCGCTTCCGGCTCGAGATCATCAAGGTAGACCTGAACTTCAAAGACGTGCCGCGGCCCTTTAGTCTCCACCTTGACTTCACCGATGCGCAGCCCGGTCCATTTCTGTTCAAGACTATGCCGCCAATAGATTATCCGGCTGCCGAGCGCGCCTTTATCGGCACTGCGCGACCGGTAAGCGGCGGCGGCCGGCAGGTAGTGCTGCTCGGTATATTCCCGCACCGTGCGGTTGGCCGAGAAACGCGGGGTCAGCCGCGCCATGCTTTCCCGCATCCGCGCTACCCAGGCAGTGGGTATACCCTGGTCATTGCGGGTATAATATTCGGGGATCACCTCCTGTTCCAGCCGCTCATAAAGTTCTACCGCTTCGGCAGCGTCCCAGGCCGGGTCATCTCCGTGCTCCCGGCCGTCGCCCAGCGACCACCCGACTTCGGGCGTATAGGCCTCGGCCCACCAGCCGTCCAACTCCGAAAGATTGAGGCCCCCGTTAACAAGCACCTTCATGCCGCTCGTGCCGCAGGCCTCCCAGGGCCGCCGGGGCGTGTTGATCCAGACATCCACCCCCTGTACAAGGTACTCGCTAAGGAGCATATTATAGTCGCTTAAAAAGATCACATGCCTGTTGACCCCGGGCCTCCGGACGAACTGCATCCATTGCTGTATCATGGCCTGGCCGACCCGGTCCGCAGGGTGGGCTTTCCCGGAGAGAACGAGCTGGACCGGGCGCCGGGTATCGGTCAGAATGCGTAGCAGCCGTTCAGGATCGTGCAGCAGCATGTTGGGCCGCTTGTAGTCGACGAATCTGCGGGCAAAGCCCAGCGTCAGCGCGTTGGGATCGAAATAATGTTTCGCCGCTTCCACAGCCTCGGGCGGCGCGCCGGAAGCGGCCAGCTGCCTGGATAAGCGCCCGCGGGCGTATTCCACAAAAGACTTGCTGGCGGCCGTCCTGAATTGCCAGAGGCTCTCGTCGGAGACGCGGCGGATATCGGCCTCCATGGTTTCCGCCGTCCCCAGCCAGCGGTCTTTCCCGCAGGCTTTCGTCCAAAGCTCGTCGGCCTCCCCGGAGTCCCAGGTAGGCATGTGGACGCCGTTCGTTACGTGGCCGACGGGAACTTCCACCGCCGGCCAGCGCGGAAAAAGGGGTTTAAAAAGATCCCGGCTTACTTCACCGTGCAGGCGGCTGACGCCGTTCACGGCGCCGCTGCCGCGGATAGCCAGATAAGCCATATTAAAGCTCTCGGACGGATCGTCCGGGTTCCGGCGGCCTAAAGCCAGCAGTTCTTTGAGCGTGATCCCGAGCTTTTTTTCGGCATAATGGCCGAGGTATTGCCTGATCAAAGCCGGAGCGAAGCGGTCGAAGCCGGCTGCGACCGCCGTATGCGTGGTGAACAGGTTGCCGGCCCGCGTAGCGGCCAGGGACACGTCAAAAGGCTGTCCTGTTTCCTCCATGAAATTCTGTGCGCGTTCCAGAACGGCGAAGGCCGCGTGGCCTTCGTTGAGGTGGCAGACTTCCGGCTGCAGGCCGAGCGCGCGGAGCAGCCGCCACCCGCCGAGACCGAGTACGAGCTCCTGTTTCAGCCTCAGTTCCGGCCCGCCTCCATAAAGTTCGCTGGTAATACCCCGGTGCGCGGGACAATTCGCCGCGTCATTGCTGTCGAGCAGGCACAGTTTCACGCGGCCGACCTGCACCTGCCAGGCGCGCAGCCAGACCGAGTAGCCGGGCAGGGCGATCTCCAGCCGCAGCCATTCGCCGTTGGGGCGGCGCAGCGGCGTGACCGGCAGTTGCCCTGGATCGTTATACGGGTAAAGCGCCTGCTGCCGGCCGTCGCGGTCCAGTACCTGGCGGAAATATCCCTGCTGGTAAAGAAGTCCCAACCCGACCACGGGCACGCCCAGGTCGCTGGCCGCTTTAAGCTGGTCGCCCGCCACATTGCCCAGCCCGCCGGAATAAATAGGCAGGGCTTCGCTCAGCATGAATTCCATGCTGAAATACGCCACGCAGGTCAGAGGCGTCCCGGGATGCCGCTGCTGGAACCAGGCCGGGGCGGCGCCATACTGTTTCTTTTTCTCCAGGAGCAGATCGATCTTCTTGCGGAAGGCCGGGTCGGCCAGTACCTCTTTAACCTTCTCCCGGGAGACGGTCTGCAGGACGTCATACGGGTGGTGGGTCAGGTCCCACAGCACCGGGTCAAGCTGGCGCCACACCGCGTCTGCGGAATGATCCCAGGACCAGCGCAGGTCCAGGGCCAGTTGCAACAGGGGATCGAACCCGGAGACATCTGTGGGTAAAAGGTTGTTGATCGGCTTGCCGACGGGGATTTGACCGGGCATTTATTCTTCCCTACGGCTTAGTCTCGTCCTCTAACTTCGGCCGGCCATAGTGGTCGTAGAGCGCGCTTTCATAATCCTCGCTGACCGGCTGCGCGGGGTCGAATTCCGGGCTTTTACTCACCGCTTCCCGGGAAAGGTCGACGAATATTTCAGAGGTTTCCCAGACCACTTTTTTTATCCAGTGAGGAGAGATCAGCACCTTCCGGCCTGAAAGCCAATTCCCCGTTTCCACCACCAGATAGCGGATCCGCCACGTCCGGTCGCCGAAGTAAAATTCGCACACTTTCCCCAGTTCTCCGTCCGTAGCCTGTATTGGCTGCCCTGTCAAACCTTTTATATTGCGCAGCATTTTCCCTCCTGATCTGTTATCGGCCTGCATCCGGCGGCGAAACACCGGGCGGTCGTCTCCCATGATACGCCCTGCTTAAAATTGAACCTTAAAATGCACGGTTCCGGAGGCGGGCTTGTGCCCGTCGTCCTGAGTCTGGCATCTGGCCGTCACCTGGTGTTTTCCGGGCAGGTAACCGGACCAGTCATACCACCAGTACCCCCCGGCATGGCGGCAGGGCTGCCACTCTTTGTTGTCTATCGATATCTCCACCCGGCCGGCGGTCCGCGCCTCGATACGGAAGGTATACCCGGAACTGGTAATACATTCTTTCTGCTGCGGATAATTCACAAGGACTTCCGCCGCGGTTACAGTTTCTCCGCGTTTCTGCACTTTTATCATTTGGATCTCCTTTCTGTTCAGCCTTACATACAGGCTGCCCGCGTATATGCAGGGAGCCTGATTTAAGTCTACCAGTATGCTCCTTTTTTATAAATAAGGAATCATACCCTTCGTGATGAGTAAAACTACGGAGAGCGAGAAGTTGCCCTCTTCCTGCGGGCGGTGTTAAATACACTATCCTTTTAATTGAGTAAAATATCACGTGTCTGTAATTATGGCCAAGAAAAACACTATTCCGGCCCGCGGAGCCCTCCTGGCGGCCCTCATTTTTTGCGCCGGCGCGGTTTCAGCACTGCGGGCGCAGCCTGACGCCGGACCGGAAGACGAGGTCTTGCTCTCTACGGCCGTGCCGCAGGAGCCGGATTACAACGATATAGTGGACGAATCGGTCCTGGCTTTGGCCCCGCACCCGCAGGACATGAGGATATCCGCCCCGGAAGGGATGCCTTCTTTCGGGAAATGGATGTATACGCCCTTTTTCAAAGCGGCCGACTGGCTCGGCCTGCCTTACAAGGGAAAGACCCTTTATGAACCTATCAACGTAATAATAGAAGACGCTTACGCCCGCTCGCCGGAAGAAGCGTCGCAGAGGCTGATAGCTGCGGCGGCCAAAGCCGGGTTCCCCTCCCGGTGGGGACACTCAACGGGGTACCTGGCCTACGTGAACGGGGCCTTCAGGAAACAGCTTATAGGGGACAAACACCACGCCTTTTCGGACGCCAAGTGGAATAAAGCGAATAACCACGGGAGAATTTTCGGGCCGGTATTTTTCAGGGATAAATACTGGTTCTTCGCCGCTTACAGCCGCGAGGACACCGCGCTTTTCCGCAAGATAAGGCACCGCTACGCTTCTTTCAACGCCGCGCGCGACAAGTTCGCCTGGTCCATGGACGACGCGACCGTCTATAAAGTGTCGCGTTTTGTGCCGCTTGGGAACGCCATACTCGGTTCGGATAAAGAAACCACCGGCGACCACGACGGGCTTGCCGTCCTGCTGGAAGCGGTAGAATAAGAGCTAGTGTAGTGTATCTGACACTTCTTTACTTATGGGCCGCTGGATAATAGTGTTTTACGACGAGAGCAAAAGCAAAGGGACTTCTGCGACACTACACTAGCGAGGCCGCCCGGGAACCCGCGGCGGAGCCGGCCACTGCGCCGCTCCGTCAGGGCCTAAAAGCTGCGACCGGATCTCCCAGCTATTGCGGCCGCGGCGGCGTTTCCAGGTTATAAGCGCGCCCCCGTTGCCGCCGGGAGCCATGACCGGCGCGACCTGGTCGTGTTTATCGGCGGTTACCGCCGTCCCGCCGTTCCCCCACTTCAAACTCCCGTCGGGGCCCAGCCTCTGAGCGAAAACATCCAGGTAGCCGTAGCGCGGCTCGTTCCAGGCCAGGATAACGCCGCCGGCGCCGTCCGTAACCATGGAGATATCGGACTGCCGGCTGTCGGAAGGCGAGACGGCAACGCCGTCACGGCCCCATAAAGGGTGGCCGTCCTTATCTATGCGCTGAACTTCGATCTGCAGATTCGTCCCCCTGTCGTCGTCTATCCAGGCGCAGAAAAAGCCGCCGGCCGCGTCAGGGACAATTACCGGGTTCCATTGGTTCCCGTCGGCGGCCTCAAGCGGGATGCCGTCAGGGTCCCAGAGGGCCGCGCCGCCCGAACTGAACTTCTGCCCGTAAATATCAATGCTGCCGTTGCGGCCGTCCTCCCAGATAAGGAACAGGCCGCCCTCCGGCGACGGGGCCAGAACCGGACCGGACTGATAGCCCAGGAAGGCGTTGGCCTGCGCATCGTCGGCCCAGGAAGCTCCGTCAGCGCTGAAATGGTTCAGCACTATTCCCCTGTCGCCGTTATGGATGTGCCTGAAAGCCGCGAAAACGCCGCCCGCCCCGTCCGGCGCTATGGCCGGGGACATGTACTCCTCCTCCGCGGCCCTGTTGCCGAGCAGTTTTTCCCACTTTACCCCGCCGCGGCCTACCTCGGCTACTCCCGCGAAGGGAGTTCTCAGCGCCGGGTTAAAATCCTCCCAGGAGAGGAAAACAGAATCTTTCCCGGAAGAGGTTATGCCGACCCGGTTTTTAATCCGGCCTATCAGCCCTGAAACGACGCCTTCCAGCGGCGGCTCAGCTCCGCGCAGGTCGTAAACGGCCGCTTTAAGGCTGAGAGTGCCGGAAGAATTTTCTATCCAGCTTGCGTAAAGTGACGACGAGGATAGAGAAAGGCCGGGCTCCGACTGCACCGTGCCGGCGCCGCCCGCGGCGCTCCAGACCCGTTCAGCCTTCCCTGACTTGCCGGCGGAAGCCAGGGTGAAGCGCGGTCCGCCGGAGCCGCGTAAGGACGCCCAGGCGAAATAGCTCCTGCCGGTAGAGGCATCGCGCGCCGCCGCTAAAGCAGGCTCGCCCGCCACGTTGGCCGCTATAACTACTCCGCCGCGGCCCGCGGACCTGGAGACTAGCCGGGAAAGACAGCCGCAAAAAAGCAGCGGCACGGCCGCCAGCACCTGCATCCTCATAGACCTTTTCAATGTCATATCGAGAGCCTCCAGCTCCGGTCCGGACCTAATAGGTCTTTATTTTTGTCCATCTATTAAAAAACAACAGATCAAGCCGAAGGAGGGCGGGGACGCGTTCATTTAGCCCGCCCGGGCGGCGCTCTGTCAGAAATCCCAGGTACGCCCGTCGCGCGCCAGCATGGCGTCGCTGGCCTCGGGGCCGCGGCCGCCGGCCGGGTAGAACTCAGGGGGCTTGCCGGCCTCGGCGTACCTTACGGCGGGGTCGAAAATACTCCACGCCTCCTCTACTTCGTCGGCGCGGGCGAAGATGGTCTGGTCCCCCGCCATCGCGTCCAGCAGAAGTCGGTCATAGGCCTCCGGCGGCGGAGTGCCGAAGGTTTCGCGGTAGTCGAAATCCATGGTAACCGTGCTGATGCAAAGCTTCGGACCGGGGTGTTTGGCCTCGAAATTAATGGAGATGCCTTCCTCAGGCTGCACCCGGAACTTGAGGATATTGCCGCTCAGCTGTTCGGCGGGCAGAGGCTGGAAGATGGAGACCGGGACCTGTTTGAAATAGACCGCTATCTCGGTTACCCGCTCTTTCAGGCGCTTGCCGGAGCGGAGGTAGAACGGGACGCCCTGCCAGCGCCAATTGTCCACGCACAGTTTGATCGCGGCGTAAGTGGGCGTTAAGGACTCCGGCGGCACGCCCGGCTCGCCGCGGTAGGCCGGGACCGGGCCGCCTTCTATAACCCCGCCGGCGTA
>JAJZVJ010000405.1 GCA_021845705.1 bacterium | reverse complement strand
CGATCTTCCGTGGCGTTCACGGTTTGGCCTTATTTCTCGGTACCGACAACTTTCTTGACGGTCCCGATCGCTTTCCTGGCTATCTCGGCCAGCTGCTTGAAGGACTGGGGGTCGCGGATGGCGATCTCGGAAAGCATTTTGCGGTTAAGGTTGATGTTGGCCTTGTGGATGCCGTCCATGAACCTGCTGTAGGACATGCCCTCCTCGCGGGCGGCGGCGTTCAGGCGCACTATCCACAGCTGGCGGATGTCGCCCTTCTTGTCGCGGCGGTGTATATAGGCCGTGGTGAGGGACTTATTGACCTGCTGTATGGCCTGGCGCAGGCGGTTGCCTTTATTGCCGTAATAGCCTTTCGCAAGCTTTAAAACTTTTTTCTTTCTTTTAGTGCGAGCTACGCTGTATTTTATTCTCATAGCGCTACATCCGCTCCGGGGAAATTACCGCCGGGTGCGGCTCCTTTGTTATTGTTCTTACTGGTAAGGCAGATAAGCCTTAAGTACGCGGCCCTCGGCGGAGTTCTTCTCCTCCACCTTGGCGGTACGAAGATTGCGGCCGCGTTTGGCCGACATGCCGGTCAGGAGGTGGCGCAGGCCGGATTTCCGGTGCAGCCACTTCCCGGAAGTGGTCTTCCTAAATCTCTTTTTCGCTCCGCTGTGGGATTTCATTTTAGGCATAATAGTCTCTTACTCCGCTGAATTCCGTCCTATCTTGATATTATATAACTTTCCGGCCTGCCTTTAAAAGGGGTCAGGCGCCGGGGGCCTGCTCCGGCTTGGGAGCGGGGGCCGGCTGCCCGGCCGGTTTCGGAGCGGCAGAAGCCTGTGGCTTCGCGGCGGCGGGCTTGGCTCCGGCCGGCGCAGGCGCCAGCTTGCCGTGCACCGGAGCGAGCATGATGCTCATGCGGTTGCCCATCATCTGCGGGCGGCCTTCCGGCGCGCCTACCGTGGAAAGGTGGTCCCGTACCGCGTTAAGAATTTCCTCGCCCAGGTTCCTGTGCTGGTTCTCGCGGCCGCGGAACACCACGGTGACGCGCACTTTGTTGTGCTCTTTCAGGAATTCTTCTATATGCTTTATCTTGGTCTGCAGGTCGTGGCTGGCTATGCGCGGGTTAAGGCGTATTTCCTTCAGCACGCCGGCTTTCTGTTTTTTCCTGTTCTCGCGGTCCTGCTTTTCTTTTTCGTACAGGAACTTGGAAAAATCCATTACTTTGCAAACGGGCGGGTTGGCGCCGGGGGAGATCTCTACCAGGTCGAGCCCGGACCCCTTGGCCATGGTAACCGCTTCTATCAGCGGCTTTATGCCCAGCATGGTCCCGTGCATGTCGATAAGGCGCACCTGCGGGGACGTTATATTTCTATTAACCCTTACTCTCTTGTCGTTGTACAAAACTCTTCCTCCTGTACCCTGCGCGCGGCAAAGCCGCTTAGCCGGTGATTTTCTCCCGGCCTCATATTCTACCTTTTTTACTGCCGCCAGAAGAAGCGGTAATAAAGCAGCCCCAGGTATTCGTTTATGGCGGTCCTGGACTCCAGGCCGCTGCCGGGGAGGTAATCCACAAGGTAATTATGCTCCCTCCGGCCGGAACGGTAGGCCACCGGGAACGGGGTGACCGGTCCGAAACCGGTCTTTTTGAACAGCAGGACCGCGCGCGGCATATGGTAGGCGGACGTGACAAGTATCACCCGTTTAAAGCCCCTCTCGCGGCAGATCCTGAACGTAAAGGCGGCGTTCTCGTAGGTGTCACGGGAGGCTTTTTCGGGAATTATCCTGTCCGCGGGGACGCCAAGTTCCTCCAGGTAGGCGGCCGCGGCTTCGGCTTCCGGCTCCGCCGAAAAAGGGGCGCCGCCCGAGATGACCAGGTGGAGGCCGGTATTTTTATACAGTTTAAAAACCGCGGCGGCGCGCTCAAGCGTGCCGGGGGCCAGCCGCTCGGAAGCGGAAAACGGGTTCCCCCCGCCCCGGAAGCCGCCGCAGAGCATAACGATAACGTCCCCCTGCGGCTTTACCGCGGCGGGATAGGCGTATTCCAGCGGGTGCAGCAGGGCGTCGGAGAACACCCTGGCGGTACCCACCCAGACCAGCGCTGCCAGCGCCGCGCAGGCCAAAGCTCCCCGCCGCGAGCTCTTCCGCAAATAAAAAGCCAGCCCCGCAAGGAGCACTACAAAACACCCCGGCGGCAGCACAAAAGCCTCGATAATTTTCTTGATAAGGAACATGCAGAACTAATAATACCAAATAGCACGCTGCGCATTGGGGGCGGCCAGGGGGACCGGAACGCAAAATCGGCGTCGCGCAACACCGTGCGCGCGCCTGCCGCTCTCAGGCTCGGCGCTTACGCAAGCCTCGCCTTCCGAGGGGCTTTTGCTAATCCGGTCCCCCTGGCCACCCCGGTCTTCTCCCCTATAAAAAACAAAACCGCCGGACTCACGGCGACTTTACTGTCAAGATTGAAGACCTAACCCTGATTCCCCATTAAGCTTCTCGTATTTGTTTTTTTGCCCGGCGGGCGAATACCGAGTGAGGCCACGGTGTGGCCGAACGTGTTTTTCGTTCCTGCCCTCGCGGTAGGCCCCGGCTTCGCATCTCGCGGTCCCCATCTCCTATAAAATAAAACTCCCCGCTTCTTAGGGCGGGGAGTTTCACTGCTTTAGTAAACTCTTACTTCACTACGGGGATGCGCATGCTGTAGAAGGAGCGCCAGACGAAGATAACGCTGATGGCGAAGAAGAGGGCCGCCAGCATGTGGCTTACGTGCGGGTCCAGGG
>JAJZVJ010000404.1 GCA_021845705.1 bacterium | reverse complement strand
GCTCGTGCGGTGCGTTGAAATATGCACGTATTCGTTGCGGCCGTTATACCGGCTGGAAGCGGAGTAAAACGCGCCGTTGGCGTCCCGGGCCATGATCCCGGAGTCCTGCGCCCGGGAAACCCGGCAGCAGAGGGCGAGCGCTGCAAAAGCGCAAACGGCCGTAAGCGGCGTTCCGAAGAAGTTATGCCCGCCGCGGGGCTTAAAAGCGCCTGCGGGCGAGCCGGTGTTATTCGCGTAATTTTGGGATTCCATAAATTATCCGGTTGTCCCCGCTTGATACTTTGCGGCTTACCGCTCCGGCAAAAGTGCGGCCGGCTGCCGGGAGAATATATCTTAACAAATCACGGGCATTTTGTGACGGCGCGGAGCTCGTTTTTCAGCTCCCGGGGCGGACCGGCAGCAACAGGTTCAGGGGCCTTGTCTTTCCGCGGTTAAAAGAACTTCCCGGCGCTTCAGCCGGGAGAAAAAAGTGTAGAATAGCGGTATGCGGCCAACCGGGTCCGCTACCGGCGCCAGCCGGGAACATTTTAGCGGGACATAGGGGGGCAGGATGGATAGACGTAAAGAGAAGCTAAGCTGCCAGATGAGGCTGATAGCTGCCTTGAAGGACTTTACGGGGCCGGTGCCGGCCGGCCTGTTCACGCAAAAGGAGTTCTTTATAGTCACGCTGCAGCGCGTCGCCGCCACCATGGACGACCTCAAGCGTGAAAAGCTGCGCGAACTGTCCGACGGGCTGGCGGCCAGGCTGGCCCGCGGCCAGTTTTCGGCGGCGGATGCCGACACGTTCAAAGTCTCCCTGGAAAAGCTCCTGGGCGGGCAGGACTACAATTCCGTCTGCTCGGCCCTCGCCGGCAGCAAGGAACTGCTGCTCGAGCGGCTTTCGCGCGTTTCTCCTCTCTCGGTGGCGGCGGAGGAAAAGAAGCGGCCGGGCGAATACAGGGACCCTGCCGCAGACAAGCTGGTGAGCGAAGCCTACGCCAGGCTGAATTTCGAGCGGTTGGAGAAGGAGGCCGCGGCCGGACGTCCGGTGGAGGACCTTATGGCGCAGGCCAGGGAGCGCGCCGCGCAGTACTGTTCCATAAACAAGCTGCCGTCCGGCCTGGACAGCACCCTGGCATCCCCCACGCTTTCGTGCCTCGACGCCGTTACGGGAGCCTGCTTCAGGCTGCTCGCACGCTTCAAGCGCGACAATAAAGGCTGAGAGGCGCGTTTCTCATTCAGCAGCGGCCTGTATTCTTGTTGTCGGAGCGGTTCCGGGGCGGCGTACAACATACCCCAGGCCCCGGCCCGGCCTGAAGGATCCCCGTTCCTAAGCGCGGAATTCAGCCCGGCAGAAACAAATTCAAGCCCGTTCCCTGCCCGCCCCTCCAACGATATTCCACCAAACCACCCAGGACAAAACCGCCGGGGAAGCCCGGCGGTTTTGAATGCCCTGTTAATAGATAGTCATACGTCCCCCGGCAACCAACCCCTCCGCGCCGTGCTTTCAGCGCACTATGGACAGGTAGACGAAGGTGGTGTAATGGTCAGGGGTGTAATACACTTCGCGGTGGCCGCCTATCATCAGGCGCTCGGGACCGCGGGCGCTAAGAACGGGGCCGGTCATATAGGTCCGGCCCCCTATCACCACGGGTTCGGGTTTTGAGCCCGGCGGGCGGTTGGGAACAATGAGCGTGTACTCCAGGTAGTAACCGGACGGCTTCACCGGCAGGCCGGGGTGGGGATCGGAGTGGATTATGCCGTCGTTATTATAAGGCAGGTGGCTGCAGACCGCTATCTTCGCCAGCAGGTCGTCGATAGCCTGCACGCGGCGCGCGTCGCTCACCACGGGGTTGAAGGTCCCGCCGGGCGACAGCGCCTGGCTGGGCACGCAGGGCGGATTAACGAACCTGGAGGGGTCCGCCTCTACCGCCGCAGGCGTGGAGAGAACGATTTCAGCCGCCGGGAGAGAGGCCAGGTCCGAGAGAAAGTCATAGGCCCGGGTTTCAGCGGCGGCGAAGGCCGGCCGCAGGCCGGCGAGGATCAGCGCGGAGAGAAGCAGCTGCAGTTTATATTTTTTCATCAATTAAATTATGTTTTAAAAAACCGCCGCCCGTAAGGGCAAAAGGGCCCAGGCCGCCCTGGGCTTTTAGGCTTCCCGGGTTCCGGGAACGGGACATTTAATTCCACAAAAAGCTCCCGGCGCCTTTTTCCCGCGGGTCAAAAACACTACAATTACTTATGCCTCCCGCATACAGGAATATTTTTCTGGCCGTCATCGGCTTGCCCGTCCTGTGCTCGCTCGCCTATATTCTCTGGCTGCCGGATGTGCGGCTGTACGAACGGCGGAATCCGGAAGAAACCGCTTACACGCGGCTGAGGGCGGGCCAGGCGCGCAAAGCAGGGAAAAAATTCAGCAAGCAGATGTACTGGGTCGGCCTTAACGGCATAGCGGAACACCTGCAGCATGCCGTGATCATCGCGGAAGACGACACCTTCTACCGCCACAAAGGTATAGACTGGGACCGGTTCAAGATCGCCGTGGAAAAGAATATTGCGGCAAGGCGGTTCGTCTACGGCGGCAGCACCATAACCCAGCAGCTCGCCCGCAACCTCTACCTCTCCCCTTCAAAGAACCCTTTGCGCAAGATAAAAGAAATGATCATAGCCCGTATGCTGGAAAAGCGTCTCGGCAAACGCCGCATCCTCGAACTTTATCTCAACGTAGCGGAATGGGGCAAGGGGATATTCGGAGCGGAGGCGGCCAGCCGGGCGTATTTCGGGAA